>JBATHI010000121.1:0-1800 GCA_049666645.1 Flavobacteriaceae bacterium
CTCCCAAAAGGTGGAGCGAATCGCGCGTTTTGTCGAAATGACCATTTTCATAGAGCAAAGACTCCGCCAAATACCTTTCACTTCTATATTTTGAAGGGAACAGCTCAAGTTTATCGATGCCCTTTAATTTATTGAACAATAGCAGCCTGCTATTGAGGTCGGCGGCCAGGTCTTCCAGCAAGCCCTGTGGAAGATAGTCACTTTCCTTGGCCATGAGCATGGCATAAGTAGTGCGTATATTCCTGTCCTTGACCCATAGAAGCCGTTGGAAGAAGTCCTTGACTTCCTTTTCTTCCCTGAACGGATATAACAGTACCGCGTAATCTTCCAGCACCGCGCATGTGTTGCTCCCCTTATTGCCATCGCCGACATTGTTGGCCACATTGCCCAATGCCCTTTTGAGCTGTTTTTTGGCATCGTTCAAGATCTGCTTTTGATACTTTTTGTAATTGTTCGGTTTAACCAGCCCTTTCTCCTGCAATTTTGCCAAAATTGAAAAAATGGGCGACTTGTATTCCTCAATGGCACTATAATCCAGGAGTTCGGGATACAGTTTTTTGGCCAAGGGAAGACTGTCCATGTAAGGCCTGAATATTTTTTGGATTTCCCCCGTATTCGATACCAACGGCAAGTCTTGCGAGAGCAGTTCAAGCAACAAGGTTAACGAACGATCATCGGATTTGCAGCTGACCGACTGCAGTATCTTGGTTTGGGCATTCGAATTGTTATAGGACCTTTGATAGAAATCCCTTAAAAAGGGCACCACTTGAGGGTCATCGAGCTTGCCCAATTCTTGGATCAGATACGCTTGTATATACTTTTTATCGTCGGGATAAGTAAAGTCCGCGATATAATGTATGAGCGAATCGATGTGTTGTTTCTGGAAATGGATAAAGTTGAAGCCGCTATGCACAATACTGTCGTTGGTACGCAGCGCTTTAAAGAAATCATTGGTTCTGTCCGAGAGGATGTCATTCCCGATAATCGTATCGAACAACTCGAAGTTGTCGAAGAATTCTGATACAAATCGGCTGGGTGCATCTACGGTATCTACCTGTGCCTTCACCTCATAGAGCAATCCGCCTTTGAGCACATTCTTTATCAAGATACCCCTACTGCTGCTCGAATCTGCAAGGGTCAATTCGATTTCATGACGGCCATCGGGATAGTTGCTGACCTTTTCATCGGTAACCAGAAATCGCTGCTGCCCATAGAGTGCCTTGCGCAACGCCCAGACCGAATCGATGCTTGGAAACATCATGAAATCGTGAGATTTGTTCAGGGTCACGGTCACCGCCTCATTGTTCTTGTTCTGATAAACGGTTTTCTTGTTATAGGCTTCATAAGCCTTAGGACGGTTTCGTCCGCTCAAGTACATCTTGCTGCTCTCCACAAATTTGGGTGGCTTCACGTTGCTCATGGTCGAAAAGTACATGGCGGTATCGATGACCCGCTCATAGCTTTTGGTTTGGCCTGCCTCTTTGAGCTCCAACGAATCAAAATAGGCGATAGCATCCGTTTCCTTATCCGTTACGATGCCCAATAAATAGTATTCGCCCCGCTTAAAAGTAGTCTTCAAGTATAGCCAATTGTTTCCTTCCGGGTCGATCAAAGCTTTTGAGGTAAGGGCATTTCCTTTGTATCCAAGGTATTCGGGCTCCAATTTTAGGTCTTGGTAAAATCGCTTTTGGATCTGCTTCAATTCAAATTGGTCCGCTTCCAAAAAGTTGAAATCGTTCAGGGTCGCCTTCCTTAGAAAATAATAGTTGCCCGAAATGGAATCATACCCCTGTACCAAAC
>JBATHI010000122.1:0-3291 GCA_049666645.1 Flavobacteriaceae bacterium
AGGGACAAACAGGATATGCCCGCCACAGTGGTGTCTATCCAATATGATCCCAATAGAACGGCTTTCATCGCATTCGTGGAATATACCGATGGCGAAAAGCGATATATCGTAGCGCAGAACGGCCTTCAAGTAGGTCAGCAAATTTCAGCGGGAAACAACGCCGCTCCGGAAATAGGAAATGCGTTGCCTTTGATGGAAATCCCGTTGGGAACCATTATTTCCTGCATCGAGTTGCGACCGGGCCAAGGGGCCATAATGGCCAGGAGCGCTGGAACTTTCGCCCAATTGATGGCGAAGGATGGAAAGTATGTAACCGTGAAGATGCCTTCTGGGGAAACCAGAATGATCCTTTCGGGTTGTATGGCCACTATTGGTGCCGTTTCCAATTCCGACCACCAATTGTTGGTTTCGGGGAAAGCGGGCAGAAGCCGTTGGTTGGGCAGAAGGCCAAGAACAAGGCCGGTTGCGATGAACCCTGTCGATCACCCCATGGGTGGTGGTGAGGGAAGGGCTTCCGGAGGTCATCCAAGATCTAGGAACGGAATTCCGGCCAAAGGGTATAGGACACGTTCCAAGACCAAGAGCACGAACAAGTATATAATAGAACGTAGAAAGAAATAAAAAGTAGAAAAAAATGGCACGTTCATTAAAAAAAGGACCTTACGTTCATTACAGTCTGGACAAGAAAATCCAGCAAGGGGCGGCGTCCGGCAAAAAAACGGTGATCAAGACTTGGTCTAGGGCATCAATGATAACACCCGACTTCGTAGGTTTTACCATCGCGGTGCACAACGGCAGACAATTCGTTCCCGTTTATGTGACCGAGAACATGGTAGGGCACAAACTGGGAGAATTTTCACCGACAAGATCGTTCAGGGGACATGCCGGTGCGAAGAATAAAGGAAAAAAGTAAGCTATGGGAGTTCGAAAAAGACAAATGGCCGAAAAAATCAAGGCCGATAAAAAACAGATCGCTTTTGCAAAATTGAACGACTGCCCTACTTCGCCAAGGAAAATGCGATTGGTAGCCGATTTGATCAGGGGCGTTAAGGTAGAAAGGGCTCTGGCCATACTCAAATTCAATTCAAAGGAATCTTCAAGGCGGTTGGAAAAGTTGTTGTTGTCGGCCGTTGCCAACTGGCAGGCCAAAAACGAAGATGCCAATGTGGAAGAGGCCGATCTTTTTGTTCAGGAAATCAGGGTAGATGGCGGAACCATGTTGAAGCGTTTGCGCCCTGCGCCGCAAGGAAGGGCCCATAGGATAAGAAAACGTTCGAACCATGTGACTTTGGTTTTGGGATCTAACAATAATACAGCAAGCTAGAATGGGACAAAAAACAAATCCGATAGGAAATCGTCTGGGAATCATCAGGGGTTGGGAATCCAACTGGTACGGTGGAAACGATTATGGCGATAAGCTGGCAGAAGACGATAAGATCAGGAAATACATCCATGCCCGTTTGGCCAAGGCCAGCGTTTCAAGGGTGATCATTGAACGAACCTTGAAGTTGATTACCGTAACCGTGACCACGGCACGTCCGGGCATCATTATCGGTAAAGGAGGACAGGAAGTCGACAAGCTGAAGGAAGAGTTGAAGAAAATCACCAATAAGGAGGTTCAGATCAACATTCACGAAATCAAAAGGCCCGAAGTGGAGGCCAATTTGGTAGCCGCCAGTATTGCGCGACAGATCGAAAGCCGTATATCCTTTAGAAGGGCCATTAAAATGGCCATTGCGGCTGCAATGAGAATGAATGCGGAAGGGATAAAGGTGATGATTTCAGGACGTTTGAATGGTGCGGAAATGGCAAGGTCCGAATCCTACAAGGAAGGCCGCATTCCGCTTTCGACCTTTAGGGCCGATATCGATTATGCGCTGCACGAGGCCCATACCACCTACGGAAGGTTGGGAATCAAGGTCTGGATCATGAAAGGCGATGTATATGGCAAGCGAGATCTTTCCCCGCTTGTGGGAATGTCGACCAGCCAAGGCGGTTCTTCAAACAAACAGGACGGGCCAAGAAAACCACGTCGCAGAAAGTAATTTTTTAAAGAGAAAGAAAAATGTTACAGCCAAAAAGAACCAAGTTTCGTAAAATGCAAACCGGCCGGATGAAGGGAATCTCCATGAGGGGTCACCAGCTTTCGAACGGGATGTTCGGCATCAAGTCCTTGGATTCAAGTTTCATCACCTCAAGACAGATTGAGGCGGCCCGTATCGCGGCGACCAGATACATGAAGAGGGAAGGGCAATTGTGGATCAAAATATTCCCTGACAAGCCCATCACCAAAAAGCCTTTGGAAGTGCGTATGGGTAAAGGTAAGGGTGCCCCTGAATATTTTGTGGCCATCGTAAAACCAGGAAGAATCATGTTCGAGATTGCAGGGGTTTCCATGGAAATCGCCAAAGAGGCATTGCGACTTGCAGCACAAAAACTACCTGTAAAGACAAAATTCATTGTCGCAAGGGATTATGTGGATCAAAATTAATCGGGAGGAAGCATGAAAAATAAGGAAATCAAGGAATTATCGGTAGAATCGCTAAAGGAGAAGCTTGCCGAATATAAAAAACAACACGCAGATCTAAAGATGGCGCATTTTGTTACCCCATTGGAGAACCCTCTTCAAATAAGGAGCGTCAGGAGAACTGCAGCACGATTGGCAACGGAATTAACAAAACGGGAAAACCAATAATTGGTTCTGCTTTATGGAAAAAAGAAACTTAAGAAAAGAGAGAATCGGTGTGGTGACCAGTGACAAGATGGAAAAATCCATCGTGGTCGCGGAGGTTAAACGAGTGAAGCACCCCATGTACGGTAAATTTGTATTGAAAACGAAAAAGTATGTTGCGCACGATGAAAAGAACGACTGCAACATCGGGGATACCGTTAAGATCATGGAAACCCGTCCAATGAGTAAGACCAAGTGTTGGAGGTTAGTAGAAATTTTGGAAAGAGCTAAATAATTATGTTACAGCAGGAATCTAGACTAAAAGTAGCGGACAATACTGGGGCAAAGGAAGTTTTGACGATCCGGGTCCTAGGGGGCACCAAAAGAAGGTACGCTTCGATAGGCGACAAAATCGTGGTCGCGGTTAAGGAAGCCACTCCGAACGGAGGCATTAAAAAAGGTGCCGTTTCCACAGCTGTTGTGGTAAGGACCAAAAAAGAGGTGCGCAGGCCCGATGGATCGTACATTCGGTTCGATGACAATGCCTGCGTGCTGTTGAACCCGACCGGAGAAATGAGGGGTACCCGTGTTTTCGGTCCGGTTGCCAGGGAATTGCGCGA
>JBATHI010000123.1:0-12506 GCA_049666645.1 Flavobacteriaceae bacterium
AAGTGGGTACCACCAGAATGGGCGATGATCCCAAAACCTCGGTCACCAATAAGTACCAACAATTGCACGATGCGAAAAATGTATTTATAGTGGATGCCGGTCCTTTTGTTTCCCAAGGGGACAAAAACTGTACTTGGACCATCTTGGCCCTGTCATGGAGGGCCTCCGACTATATTATCGAACAATTGAAACAACAAAATATCTAAAAGATGGATAGAAGAAAAAGTATACAGACCATTATCCTTGGCGCTGGTGCCGGCGCTGCCGGCCTCGCACTTCACGGTTGCAAGACCGATGGGCCTACCCAGGCAGAAGAAGCCATTGCCAAATCGACCGAAAAGTATTTCGGCCGAACCCCCGAAGAATTGGAGCGCTTGGAAAAATTGAATGCGGAACAATTGTTCAATGCGCATGAAATGGACACTATTGCGGCATTGAGCACGGTGATCCTGCCCCCGAAGGAGCCCCATGGCGGCCCGATAGAAGCGGGCGTTCCCGAATTCGTGGAGTTCATGGGCAAAGATGTCCCTGAATTGCAGACCACTTTATTGGGCGGGTTGATGTGGCTCGACCACAAAAGCAATACCGAGTATGGCACGGAATTCAAATCGGCCACACTCGAACAGCAAAAAGCCATTCTGGATCCTATCGCCTTCCACGACCTGGAAGTACCGTTGGATCGGCAGGCCCTGGAAATCCAGTTTTTTTACCTCATGAGGGGCCTTACCGTAACGGGTTACTATACCTCAAAAGTAGGTATTGAAGATTTGGGATATAAGGGCAACCAACCCAATGTTTGGGATGGGGTACCGGAAGATGTACTGGCAAAGCATGGCATGGCATACGATCCCGAATGGATTACCAAGTGCGTCGATCAGAGCCAAAGGGGCGTGCTTGCGGAATGGGATGAAAACGGTAAACTGTTGACATAGCAAGAAGCCATGTGTTGGTTTATGTTGGGAATCTTTCAAAGCCGCCAACACAACAATTTTTAATCAAACGAAACAAGACAATGAAAACTTTGAGATTAACAGCATTATCGGTTATCATGGCCATGGGGATGTCACTGAATGCCCAGGAAATAGGCATACAGCTCTATAGCCTTAGAAACCAGTTCAAGACCGACGTCATGGGAAGTTTGGACATTATCCAATCATGGGGCATTACCAAACTTGAAGGGGGAGGTACCTATGGACTCTCGACAGAAGCATTCAAAAAGGCCCTTGCAGACCGTAATTTACAGGTAGTCAGTGTCGGGGCCGACTACAACGACTTGAAGACAGATATCGACAAGGTCATCGACAATGCCAAAACCTTTGGCGCGAACTACGTGATGGTAGCTTGGATACCCCACGAGGGCAATACTTTTTCGATCAAGGAAACCAAGGAAGCCACCGATCTTTTTAACAGCGCAGGGGAACGTTTGGCGAAAGAAGGCTTGAAACTGGCCTATCATGCGCATGGTTATGAGTGGCGACCCTATGAAGACGGTACCTTATTCGATTATATGGCGGAGAATGCAAAGCATTTCGGTTTTGAAATGGATGTATACTGGGTACAACACTCCGGTGCAGATCCCTTAAAGGTTTTGAATACCTATCCCGATAAATTTATTTTGATGCACCTGAAAGATATGGCGCAAAGCGTATCCTACAACGACACTGGCCATGAGGATGTTGAAACCAATGTAGTTTTGGGCACGGGCAAAGTGGATATCGCCGGGTTGGTGAAACGCGGGAAGGAATTGGGCATCGAATATATGTTTATAGAAGACGAGTCCTCCAACGTATTGGAACAGGTGCCCCAAAGTTTGAATTTTCTGAAAGGAATCTGAATTTCTTGGCGGCCTTTTCGGAACGACCGGTTTCGAGCTTCGAAGGCGCTCATGGAAATGGAACGCATTGCCTATGAAAACGCTCAAGACATTTTTATGTGAGGTTTCCATTGTTGTTTTAGCCATTGGCTGCGTTCAAGATAAATCAGCCAAAACGGGAAATGGGGTTAGGGGCCAACAGCCCAATATCATCTGGTTGGTCGCCGAAGACCAATCTCCCGATTTTTTCCCCATGTATGGCGATAGCACCATTGCCTTGCCCCACTTGGAAGCCCTTGCCAAGGAGGGTGTCACCTTTATGAATGCCTATTCTCCTGTGCCGGTCTGTGCCCCTGCCCGCAGCGCGATCATTACCGGAATGTACCCCACTACGCTGGGAACCCACAATATGCGAACCTATAATGCGTATGCGAAGGATAATCAACCCACCATCGGGATTCCCAGTTACTCGCCCAATGTGCCCCAAGGCGTAAAAATGTTCACGGAATATCTAAGACGTGCAGGTTATTATTGTTCGAACGGCCCGAAGGAAGACTACAACTTCAAAAAATTGGAATCGGCCTGGGACGAAAGTGGCAAGGAAGCCCACTGGCGCAAAAGGGCAAAGGACCAACCCTTTTTTTCGGTTTTCAATTTCGGCGTCTGCCATGAATCCCAGATTTGGGCCAGGGGCCAAGATTCGCTTTTCGTGGACCCGGAAAAGGTACCGGTGCCCCTATATTTTCCCGATAATGGGATCATTCGCCGCGATTTGGCCGTGAACTACAGCAACCTCAAACGTTTGGACGACCAGGTAGGGACCATCTTGAATCAGCTGAAGGAAGAAAGACTCTATGACAATAGCATCATTTTCTTCTACGGCGATCACGGAGGCCCTTTTCCCAGGCACAAGAGGGCGCTTTACGAATCGGGGACCAAGGTGCCCATGATCATCAAATTTCCAAACAATGCCAAGGCCGGCAGCAGAGATGATCGTTTCTTCAGTTTTATCGATTTGGCACCTACTGTACTTTCACTGGCCGGGATCGAGCCCCCTAGGGTAATGCAGGGAAAAGCACAGTTCGGCCCGTTTGAAGCTAGGCAAAAGGAAAAATATACGTTTCATTCCTCAGATCGTTTCGATGAACTTTACGATCGGCTCCGATCGGTGCGTTCGCGCCGTTATAAATACATCAAAAATTTTAATCCGGAAATCAGCAATGCGATGCCCGTGGCCTATAGGGAGCAAATGCCCATGATGCAAAATCTTCGGCTGCTCCATGCCGAGGGAAAGTTGGATTCTATGCAGGCCTTATGGTTTCAAACCCCAAAGCCCCCAGAAGAATTGTACGATTTGGGGAACGATCCCCATGAACTCCGAAATTTGGCAGGGAACATCGAATTGCAGGATACCTTGCGCCATTTAAGATCGGTGCTGACCGATTGGATCATTGAAACCAAGGATTTGGGGGAATACCCCGAAAAGGAATTGATCGCAGAATGGTTGCCGAATGGTGTCTCACCACAATTGCCCGCATTGGAAATGGAAGCCAGGGATACGGGGATCTTCCTGTTTTCCAAGAAGACAGACGCTACCATTATTTGGAAACAGCCACAAGAATCTACATGGCAAATTTATGCCGAACCCTTGCCCAAATCGATTTCCTTTGTTGCAAAGGCAGAACGCTTAGGATATGTCGAAAGCCCTGAATTAAAATATGAGAAAGAGTAATCTTCGGACTTTTCGGATGCCGTACCGCACACCACAGCTAGGCCCGCTAAACATTGAAAAATGACAAAGAAAAAATCGATTGCCATCTGTGGGGCAGGTATGGCTGGGGTTGCCACGGCCTATTATCTTTTGCAAAAAAGCAAAGACCTTGAAGTCATATTGATTGACAAAAACCAACCCCTGAGTTTTACCACCAGCAAATCGGGAGAAAATTTTAGGGATTACTGGCCACAACCTTTTATGCAACGTTTTGTGGGACACAGCATCGATCTGATGCAAGCCTTGCGAAATACCCATGGCACGGCAAGTTTTGAGATGGTGTTCTCTGGCTATGATTTCATCAGCCATCAAAAGGAAACGCCTATTTTCGGGAGTACGGATGAAAGCAGTTCCGATATGAACATGAAGGTGATCACCGATGCGCAGACCCTACGAAATCGGTATCCTTACCTCGACCGAAAGATCCAAAAAGTGGTCACCATTACAAAGGCTGGTAGACTTGATGTGAATGCCATGGGAAATCTATTGCTGCGCGAATCCAAAGGCAAGGGCATGCGATTTCATCAACGCGAGATCATGGCCATTCAGAAGAAGGCCTCCGGATTTGAAATTAAGCTCGATTCCCAGGGCGTGCTGGAGGTGGATCAACTGGTATTGGCTGCAGGTCCCTTTTTGAACCGCTTGGCCGCCATGGTCGGACTAAAGTTCCCGATCATCAATACCCTGCAACATAAATTTATCATCCCCGATCCAAAAAAGATCATTCCCCCCGATATGCCCTTCACAATCTATGCGGATGCACAAACTTTGGAATGGACCGATGAGGAGGCCCAATTTTTTGAATCGGAAGAAAAGTACCATTGGTTGTTGCAGCGCTTCCCGGCTGGACTGCATATCAAACCCGATTCCGGAGGTATAAAAATGGGGTGGGCCATTCAACGTGGCGATGAAATCCCTGCTTGGGAAACCACCAAACTAGAATTTTTCCCCCAGGTGGTTTTAAAGGGCGCCAGCAGGTTTATCCCGGCCCTGCTGGAATACGAAGCGCATATTCCTTCTCCTTTGATCACTTATTCCGGTTACTATACCAGGACCCAGGAAAATCTGCCCTTGATCGGCCCGACCGAAAAACAGGGCGTTTTTGTGGTCGGTGCCCTTGCCGGTTATGGTACGATGTCGGGCTGTGCTGCCGGAGAACTGTGCGCAGGGCATATATTGGGGGAAAGCCACCTACCGGATTATGCGGCTTATTTTGCACCGGAAAGGTATGCCGACCCAGAAAGGATGAAGGAGATCGAATCTACTTTAGGCGATGGCCAATTATAGCTACGCCACGCGATAAATCCCAAAAAAAAATTCCGAATCAAAAGTTGTTCTAAGGGCCTGGTCCAAGGGTCAAGGAAGCCTTTTGAATATTAAGAGCCTGACCTCCACCGCTGCTTCCCCGGGTATGTTCAAGGCCTTTAGGGTAAGGAGTGAACGACCTTTTTTAAGGGCAATCTTACCCAAGGTCATGGGCTTAAAATCCTTGATGTACGATTCAATTCTCGGGTCGCGGTCGTTTTCCATGCCCGTTAATGACGGGTCGTTGACTTCGGTGACCTTGGCGGTCAATAGATTTTGGCCATGGCTGAGGCTCAAGGTCGTCCCCACATCGGAGGGTGCGCAGGTATAATAGAGCTGCACTTCGAAGGTGCCATCGGCCAAAACATCGACATCCCAAGTGATGGAATCCTCGGTGCTGATCCAATGGGTGAAGTAGGTATCATTCGGAAAGCGATTGCTTCGGGTGATATTGCCATGTGGTACGCCATCCCTGGCGGGCAGCTGGGTGAATTCAAAATCGGGATCACCAAGGGTGAAGGGCCGGTCATCTTTTGTGGCAGGCATCACAGCCGATAGCCAAGATGCTTTGGCCTTTTTAAGGGAATCGGTCAATTGAGGGTATTGGGCCGAGATATCGGTCGTTTGCCCACGATCGCCAATCATGTCATAAAGTTGATCTTGGTCATCCAGCCGATAGTTTTGGGTTCGCACGCTGGTATTGCCGTTCCAGTGGTTGTAGATCAACCGGTCTTCCCAAGTTGGGCTGTTTTCAAATAATAGGGGAGAGAGGTCCTTGCCGTCGACAGGATGCCGTGTTTTGACCTCAACACCGGCCAAATGGCACAAGGTGGGTAAAATGTCGAGCGCACCGGCGATGGGTACCACTACTTTTCCTCCGGGCAAGGTATTTTTCCATTGGATGAAAAAGGGCGTCCGTACACCACCTTCATCGGTCGACCCTTTTTTGCCGCGCATCTCCCCGTTGTAACGCCAACCGTTGGGGCCGTTATCGGATAAGTAGATGACTATGGTATTTTCTTCCAATTTAAGTTCTTTCAATTTGGTGATTACCCTGCCTACATTATAATCTATGTTTTCTACCATCGCCAAAGCAGCTCTGGTAAAGTTTTCATTTTCGGGCTCCGCACCGTGATAGGTTTTTGTCAGTGGTTTGTCTTTAAAGCGGTCCCAGTACCTATCGGGCACCTGCATGGGACTATGGGGGGTATTGAAGGGAAGGTACAGCAGGAAGGGTTCATTTCGGTTTTTCTCCATAAATTCAAGGGAGTGATCGGTGAGGTCATCTGCCAGATAACCCGTTCCCGTAACGATTTCGCCGTTATGTTCAAGCATCGGACTGAAATAGTTGCCCCAATGTCCTGAAGCGAACCCGTAAAAATCATCAAACCCCCTGGCATTGGGATGGTACGGGGGCTGCATGCCATTGTGCCATTTGCCGTAGGCCGCGGTTTTGTAACCTGCTTTTTTTAGAATATCGGCCAAGGTGGTCTCGCCCAAATTCATGCGCTCTCCGCCCGCGGAGGTTTCATACACCCCCAATCTGGGGAAATGCCTTCCCGTGAGCATTTCGGCCCGGGTAGGGGAGCAGACCGGTTGCACAAAAAAGTTCTCGAACGATACCCCGTTACGGGCCATGGCATCGATATTGGGCGTATTCAAATTGGGGTTTCCGCTACTGCTCAGATCGCCCCATCCCTGGTCATCAGCCATGATCAGCACGATGTTCGGACGATTTTGACTATCCTCATTGTGGGCAGGTTCTTTATCTTGACATCCAATGCTTAAAAGGTATACGATGGCCCATAGATAATGGTAACGACTAGGTTTCATTTTATACTGTTTCAAATTTTCAGGATTAAGGACTTGGCTATTCCTTGACGGCAAGGCCCACCATCGAATCTGCGGTACCGTAATAGAGGAACCATTTGTCCCGGAAGTATACCAGTCCTTCAATAAAGGTGGTCCCTGCCTTATATTGACCACTGACTTCATGGGGCAGGCTCGGGCAAATAAAGGGCGTATCAAGTCGGGCCAGCAATTTGGCGGGATCATTTTTGTCGAAAAGCACCTGCCCGCCGCAATAGGTGCCCGCGGGATATTGGGTGCTGGCGCCTTCCCCTTCAAGGTTTTTGCCGTTATAGAGCAAAAGAACCCCATTTTCGGTATATAGTGCCGGTGGTCCCGGTTCTGTCAAATGGCTATCAAATTGTCCAAGGGAGGGTTCAAAAACGTGCAAGGGCTGTCCTTCCGAATCGAGCATCGGGTCCCAATCGATCCCATTTTCGGAAGTGGCCAGGTTCACATAAAGCTCGCCCCAATACATCAGGAATTTTCCATTGAATCTTTTGGCCTTCAGCCTACCATCCACCAATTCGGTCACCACCGAGCCCGATTTGCTCCAGATATTCAAAAACTGTCCGTTATTGGCTTTTTGGAACACCGGACCATGTTTGGTCCAATGTTTTAGATCGGGGGAGGTAGCACTTGAAAGCCGGGCCACATCTTTGTTCCAGCTGGTATAAAGCATCAAATAATTACCATCGGGGGTTTCCACGACCCTGGGGTCTTCCACCCCGCCTGGATAGTCCCATTGTTGATATTCATCTTTTGTGGGATAGAAAACAGGCTCGGGATATTTTGTAAAATCGATTCCATTGGTGCTATAGGCCAAGCCGATCCTTGAGGTGCGGCCACCCAGGATGGCCTCCGGATTGTCCTCCGCCCGAAATAGCATAAAAACGGTATCGTTTCTTACGACCGCGGCCGGATTGAAGACATCTGCCTTTTGCCATTGCACCGAAGTCTTGGTCATGGGGTCGAGAAAAACATAGCTCGAATCGGCCTGCATGATCGGATTCTTTTCGGTTTTTTCAAAACCGAGCAACCACTTTTCCGCAACTGGGGTACTTTCTTTGGCCGTCTTTGGTTTTTCTTCCTTACAGGATAACAAACAAAAGATGATTAATAGGGCAGTACTGATTTTGAATTTCATCGGGTTTGGTTTTGGTAATGCCGACTGAAGTGCGACACCCTTAAATGTCAACAAATAATTGCATAATCACCACCAAAATGCAAAAAATGTGATGCTAAATTTCAAGACATTCGATATTTCACCATAAAAAAATAGTGCTATCTTGATCTTCTGAACGGAACCTATGAAATACCTGCGGTACTTTATTCCCCTCTGTTTGACAATTTTTGCCTGCAAAGAAAACAGGACCAAACAGGAAACCCCGACAAGAGTGGATACCCTAGTGGTTCGGAAATCTTTGCCTTCCCCACAAATCGAAGCGGCGAAGAGGCTTAAAAGTTTGGACGGATTGGCCGACACCACCTTTGTGCGCTTGGCCGATTTCAGCGATGGGTTTGCCTATGACATGCGCTATGCCACCGAAAACAATTTTTTAAAGGCCAAGGTCTACGAATGTGCGGAATGCTACACGAGGGTTAAGACGGCAAGGGCAATGATGGCCGCCAATGCCGATTTTAAGGAGCATGGCGTAAAAATCAAGTTTTTCGACTGTTATCGACCCAATTCGGTACAATACCTGATGTGGAAAATCGTGCCAAACCCACAATATGTGGCCGATCCCGTAAAGGGTTCAATTCATAATAAGGGTGGGGCCGTAGACATTACCTTGGTTACGTTGGATGGGGAAGCATTGGATATGGGAACGGATTTTGATTTTTTCGGAAGGCGTGCTTACCATGACAATCTCGATTTGCCACGTAACATTCTCGAGAATCGGAAATTGTTGAAGGAGACCATGGAAAAACATGGATTTTGGTCGGTTCGGACCGAATGGTGGCATTACAACCTTGGGGCCGCCTCCAACGATAAGGTGGCCAATTTCAAATGGAACTGCGATGGGTGAAATATTTTATAAGAACCAACTCAAATACAAATGAAGCATGTTACGAAAAGCAATGGCACTTACCGTTTTCCTTCTTTTTGATATGGTGATGGCACAGGACACTATTATGCCCCTATGGCCCGAGGGCAAGATACCCAATCAACTGAATTCGAACCAGCAGGAACTGCGTGAAACCGAGGACATCCTTAGGATCTCGAAAGTGCAGGTGCCCACCTTAGAAGTGTACTTACCGGCCAAGCCGAATGCCAACGGACAGGCCATGTTGATTTTTCCCGGAGGTGGTTATGGGATGTTGGCCTATGACTGGGAAGGCACCGATATCGCCAAATTTTTGAACGGTAAGGGCGTCGCGGGTATTGTGGTCAAGTACCGGTTGCCCAGCGCCATATCGCAGAAGGAAATGTACAACGTTCCCTTGATCGATGCCCAAAGGGCCTTGAGGTTGGTGCGCGGCAAGGCGCAGGCTTATAACATCGATCCCAACAAAATTGGCATCATCGGGTTTTCCGCTGGGGGACATTTGGCCGCTACCCTGGGAACGCATTTCAATGAAAAAGTATACGAACCCTTGGATGGGGCAGATGCGCTCAGTGCCCGCCCCGATTTTATGGCTTTGGGCTATCCGGTCATCAGCTTTACTTCCCCGGCTACCCATCGAGGTTCCAAAGAAAACCTATTGGGAAAAAGTCCGACCGCTGCCTTGGAAACCTATTTTTCGAATGAACAGCAGGTAAGTTCCGATACGCCTCCCACCTTTTTGTTCCATGCCGCCGACGATGCCGGGGTTCCCGTGGAGAACAGTCTTCTGTTCTTTCAAGCCTTAAAAGATCATGGTGTTTCCGCCACGATGCATATTTATCCCAAGGGCGGGCATGGATTTTCCTTGGCTAGAAATGACGCGCATCTAAGGGGTTGGACGGAACGGCTGTTCGAATGGATGGAAAGTTTGAATTAGATTTGGGCATTTTTTTGAAAAGATAGAAGTTAATCTGACTAACTTTTATATTTTTGCAGTCCGATTTCGAAACCGCCGTCCATTCATCCGATGCTTTACACGGCCCGGGAATTTGGAATTTGTTTTTTGAAATTTTGCAGTTCGAGCTGTTCATTTTCGGGATGTAGCGCAGTCCGGTAGCGTACACGCCTGGGGGGCGTGTGGTCGCAGGTTCAAATCCTGTCATCCCGACGAACCACTTTTCAAGTGGTATCAAGGCACTGTTAACTGACTGGTTGACAGTGCTTTTCATTTTTACGGTATTTATATGATATCATCTAATATCATATAAAAGGTGTAGAGTTCGGTGAATGGATTGGTACGTTTGTTGTGCATAATTTTGGTAATGTATAAGGCTATTTAGTGTCGTCTTTGCAAACGAATTTTGTTTAACTCAAAAGACACATACCATGCGGAACAACAGCACATTAACAGTACTCATTTTCACAAGGGACATTACCTACAATCCTGAAAAACTCACGATTTATGCCCGAATAACAGTCGATGGAAGACGTGCGGAAATCAGTTTGAAACGTCACACATCGGTGAATGTTTGGGACGTTTCCAAGGGAAGGGTCATCGGCACTACCCAAAGGGCCCGAATGCTGAATAGCTATTTGGACGAGGTATACGTGCAAATAATGGAGGCACACAAACAATTGCTCCAAGAAGGAAAGTTGATTACTGCTCAGGCCATAAAAGCCCGTTATCTGGGACAAGACGACCAACATAAAACCTTAAAGGAATTGGTTGCCTATCACAATTCGAATATGGACTCGGTGCTAAAATATGGCACCATGAAAAACTACTATTCCACCGAACGCTATTTACATAAGTTCATAAGGGACAAATTCAAAACCCCCGACGTATATTTAAAACAATTGAACTATCGATTCATTCTTGATTTCGAACAATACCTAAGAAATTACTTTCCTGAAAAAGCGCGAAGAACTTGCTCGAACAATGGAGCGATGAAGCATTTGGAACGCTTGATGAAAATGACCAATCTTGCGGTGAAATTGGAATGGTTGGAAAAAGACCCTTTTCATCAGTTCAGGCTCAACTTTCAAAAGCACAATCGAAGTTATCTGTCGGAAAGGGAATTAGCATTGATAGAAGAAACCACTTTCAAAGGCATGGGATATGAAAAAGTACGGAATGTATTTCTATTTTCCTGTTATACTGGATTATCCTATGTCGATGTCAAAGAGCTATTGCAAGTACAATTGGTTTTGGGTATAGATGGTAACTATTGGTTACATACCAGAAGGGCAAAGACCGATGAAATGGTAAAGATCCCATTATTGCCCAAAGCGAAAGCGATTATTGAAAAATACGCTGAGGAAATGATGCAGAACGCCAACGACAAGTTGCTTCCCGTTTTTAGCAATCAAAAAGTGAACAGTTACTTGAAAGTGATTACCAGGGCTTGCGGAATTCACAAGAACATTACCTTCCATTCTGCCCGCCACACTTTTGCTACAACGGTAACACTTTCCAATGGGGTACCTATCGAAACCGTTTCTAAAATGTTGGGTCATGCCAAGCTTACCACCACACAAATTTATGCACGGGTCTTGGAAAAGAAAGTGGGAGAGGACATGCAAAATCTGATGAATCTTTTCGAAGCAAAAAAGAAACAAACAAGCGAAGCCCCCAAATCTTACCAAAACTAACCTTGCGCATGGATCCTGATGGGTTTTTGTAGCATCCCGATAGGTAAGCGTCAATCAAAAATCCGTTAGGGCGCACACTACTTTTTGCTGGTGGCGCTCTGATATGGGCTTACAAATTTTAGGAGCATAGCGGATAAAGATTGTAAAGCAAGAGGATAACACGCTAACGCGATGTTATGGTAACTGATTTAATATTCAAGGCATTGAATATTAAAAGGTTAAGTTTAATTTGAGCAGATTTTCAATCGTAATACAAAGTAAAAGTTTGTTGCAAAAAGTCTGGAAGCCCCAGTAAACATTGAAAAAGTTTGTTGCAAAAATCAATTTGCCCCGCTCAATAGTATTAGCTCGGTAAGGATTTGGGGCTTGCAGCACTTCACTGCGTTACGTTCGCTGTATGTTTTGGAATTTCAAGAATTTTGGACAATTAATTGAATTGTAATTCCTGGTAACGGAGATAGGTCGGCAACCAGCTCTTACTTCCTTAAACAGCTTAAAAAATTATGTAACGGATTATGAGATGTATTTGCAGTATACATATTTCAGGACGGGTCAAAATGGCTTACAACTGTGCGTGTATGATTAGTTGCGGGTAAATCCGACGGAATTTTCCCGCTGGCAATAAAGATAATTGATTGCAAGGATTTCCTTTTAAGAAATCCGCCAGCAATTAATTCATACACAGTGTTGTACACTGGCTTTTTTATTTAACTAGTCCGCTTTTTTAGGTAAATTCTACGTTTAGTCATATATCTTTCTCCCCAAAATACATATTTTTTATGTCGGCTAATTGCTTGTCCTCGTTTTACGACATAACCATCTATATGAAATGAAAACAACTTTCCGTTTTTGTATTTATATTTTTTGTTTTCAATTTTAGCGTTTTCATGAGATAATAATTCACCAATATCTTTTTCGTCCTCTTTTTCGTCCTCTTTTTCGTTGTCGAATTTTAATAAAATCACATTTCTATTTGTGATTTCAAATGTTCCTTTTCCAACTTCATGAATTAAATCTCCGCTAAACTCATATTCAAAAGTGCTGTCCTTGTTCAGTTTGAGTTTAGTTA
>JBATHI010000124.1:0-9827 GCA_049666645.1 Flavobacteriaceae bacterium
TTGCCATCTACCTCGAATATGGCCGGTTTGGGATTGTTTGCCGAACCGCTGCCCCTTATAAAAAGTCCTCTCCCTGAAGGACCTCCACCGGTTTGGGAACTTCCGTAGTCAACGATACGTGTCCCCGGAAGCTTTGTTTGGAGGGCAGAGAGGATATCGATTGCGGCTGGGTTCAATTCCTTTCCATCAATTATGTTGACTGCATATCCAGCATTTTCGGTGTCAAGATACCCAAAACTGGTACGGATGATGTTCTTGTTGTTTCCATATTCGATGAACAATTGCTGCTGGTTTTGCTGTATCTTTTGTTCAACGATCACTTCATCCAACGCTTCTATTTTTGGCTCCATTTGGATATTCAGTACCTTGGTGACATCTTCCACGATAATTTCAACCGTCTGCATCCCAACATAGCTAAAAACCAAAACGTCGCGCGGCCTGGCCTGAATGGTGTATTTTCCTTTCACATCGGTTTGTACCCCCTTAGAGGTGCCCTTAACACTGATATTTACCCTGGGCATGGGTTGGCCATATTCGGTTACGATGCCACTGATGTTATTTTCCAACGATTGGGAGGTTGCTTCGATCGATATGGAGAGCAAAACAAAGAGAAACAAGAACTTTTTCATTTTTAATCAAAGGTTAAATGATCGTTACGATAATCGCCTGGGGGAACGAAATGGAGCCACTTCGTTCACCTGCTTCTAAACCACTACAGTATGAATCCACAGTGGCATTGGGACGTAAAATTCGTGCCTGGACAGGCTATAACTTATGGGCTTTTTTTTTGGGAAAGAGCACAACGAAACATCATCGCCCCGACAAAGGTAGCAAAGATAAAATTTCAATTAGAAAAGGCAAGACACTACAGCAGGTATATACCTTATATTTAAATTTAGTTGCCTACCAAAGCGCTGCTAATGGTCAAGGGGAATAGGGCTTGGTTCACCTGCTTCGTCTGCAGACGGTAGAGCCTGATTTCCTTGCGTTGCGATGTCGTTCCGTAATTGTGGTATATCGTGGCTTTGAGATAGGTGGGCGTTAAACTTTTGTTGCCCAAATACCTGATGTTCACCTTCCAAGTTCCCGGGAGGGAATTATCCAAAAAGTACTCCCCTATCGAAAAACCCTGTGCTTTCTCCAGAGTGAGCAATTCTGCATTTTGCTCCATGCTATGTTTCCAAGTATACTGTTGGTCTTTGGGGTTCACGAACTGCAGTTCGAACTCGGCATCCCCGTTATCCCATTCAAAGACCAAACGGGTACCCTTGAACTCCTCTTCGGAAACAAATAACTTTTTGTCTGATTTCGCGACAAGATCATTTTTACCCAATCGTAACAGATTGTTGAATTCCCTATCCATCAAGGGTGCAAAGTATGCCTCGTCGGCATTGAGGAAACCTTCATCCAAGAGGTAATAATAACGGGCAAAAAGGTTGGCAGCCCTTTTAGAATCGCCTATATCACGATAACTATTGGCCAAATCGAGATAGGATTGCACATAATTGGGCCTTAAAGTAAAGATATCTTTAAAGGTTTTATGGGCCAGTTCGTATTGTCCTTGCTCTTGATAGGCATAGGCCAATGCCTTGAGCGCTGGTGCATTGTTGTACATTTTTTCAATATTCGCATCGATCAACTGGTCCGCGAAACCGCTTTGCGCCCATCGATCCGAAAAATACCTGTAGGCGTCAACATAAAAACCGGGATTGCCGCTGTATTGAAGCGCGCGATCCATATACACTTTTTTGGCCTCATCGAAAGTGTTGCTGGCCTGTAATTCCTGAAGATAGGAAGGCAAATCTTTTGTCAGTTCCGCCTGGGTCAAAACCCTTCCCGCGACCATGTTGTTCCGCAGTCTAGCCCTATCCTTCAGCGCTTCGGAGACAATCGCGGTGCTGGCTGCCTTTGTGTTGATTACCACTACCCCCCCGGAAGCGATACTGCCGTAGGTCGTCCTGGCTGACAAGCCCGGTAAAATCGCCAATCTTTGAATATTGTCGGGCAATATCCAGAGGGGCGGGTCATTCAGTATTTGGCCGTCAACGTCGAAAACTGCCGGCTGACCATTTGAAATTGAACCGACACCGCGAAAAATAACAGATCCACCGCTTTGGCAATTACCGCTGACCAGGATACCCGCAAATTGGCCCCGAAGCAGGTCTATGATGCAAAGTCCAACCGCATTGATCTGGTTTTCGGCCATGATCTTCACCTTGAATGCCGAAGTTTCGCTGTTGATGAAGCCATAGGCGGTCTTGATAATATTGGGATTCGAATCATAATCTTGTTGCAGTTCGAATTGGGATTTTCTTCGGCTTTTGGTCACCACCACCTCATCCAACTCCTCTACATCCGGAAACATTGTAATATTTAAAATGCGCGTGACATCTTCCACCAATATTTCGATATCACGCATACCAGGGGAATTATAAACAAGGATATCCCCAACGTTTGCATCGATCGAATACTTGCCCTGTGAATCGGTGCCCACCGAAGGTAAAGTGGTACCTTTCAGGCTAATTTGGGCGACTGTGATCGGGTTTTGGCCGTCGGATATCGATCCGGAAATTATTTTGCTCCTTTCTTGGGCAAAAATGGCACCCACAACAAGAAAGCATAATAGGGTTATCTTTTTCATAGCACTTATATTTTATTAAAAATTACAAAATAAGTGGAAATCAGAAACCCTTTTAGACAAAAATTAACAGTAGATGCAGGCTATCGAACATGGCTGTTGGCACATACTTCCCTAATTTCCCAATTGATTTTTGTTCCTTGGGATTAGCAATAGTTCGGTCTGTCTCCCATTTACATAGCGGAAACCCCCTTCACCGTAATACCCGGCTTCCTCGAGCATGATACGTATATCCCTGTTCCATTCGGGAATCGTGATGGTGGTATTCAATTCAATGGCATAGACCGTGTTCCGGTTCAAAGGATAATTCTGGCCATCATCTGTCATCACGCCACCTTGTGCATCCCACATCCCGATGGTGGTCCCCGCAGAGTGGCCATAAAACCCCAAAGGATGTGTATAAATTGACGGCCTTAAGCCCGCCTCCTTCGCTTCCTGGAGCGATTTGGCCAGAATATCATTGCCGGTCATCCCGCCAACCATGTTATTGGTCAAGAAATCCTGTAACCGATTCCCGTCCTTGAGCCCGTTTTTTAAGAAAATCGGTGCTTCGGATTCCTGTGGTTTCAGCACATAGGCCAACTCTTGGCAATCGGTATTCAACCTTAAGTAAGTAATTCCAAAATCGCAGTGCAACAGGTCCCCTGGCAAAATGACCATATCTTCAGGCCGACTGGAAAATGAATAAAGATGGCCCCCTAATTCCTTACTGCTCCTTTGGATATCCACAGTAGGATGAAACCAGGTTTCAAGCCCAAGATCGGTCACTTTTTGTCGCATCCACCACTCAACTTGTGAAGTGGTCGTAATGCCCGGGGAGATCACTTTTTCTGAAAAGGCCTCCGAGATGATGTCATGTGTAATATCTACCAATTGATCGTAGATCACCATTTCCCTGGCGGTCCTGGTCTCTATCCAACGCACGGCCAATTGTTCCGCAGAAACAACATTGGCATGGTATTTTTTAGGAAGTTTCTTCATGAATTCATCGTAGTCCGTTTTATCAAGGCCGTCGGCAATATTATGATCCTTGGAAAAGTTGAGTCCTATTTTATTGGGATTGCGTTCCTCTATCAATTGTACCAATCGGTTCCACTGATCCGGTTCTTTTTCCTTGTCCCATGCCGATTTGATATTTTCTCCTACATCATAGCGGGCCACGGCCAACTTCTCGATACTGTTTTGGGATTTTTCCCTATAAAAGAGCAGAATGGTCCTTCTGCGGGCGTTCAGCCAGGTAGCCGGCAACATGGTACGCAAAACGGGGTCTTCGTTGTATTCCCTTGAGATCACGATCCACATATCAATTTCGGTTTCGTCCATCAATGACGGCAATAATCGATCGAAACGATCTTTCAGTATGTCATCAATTACTTTGGCACGTTCCTTTTCCGGGATGATTTGTTGGGAATAGACCGTCGATGAAAGCAAAAGAAGCGCAATAATAATAACATTTTTCATTGTCGTGTTTTGGGGTCCTAAAATAGAAATTAACATAAATTCAAATAGTATTTTGGTTTAAGAAAAAGAGCGAATTAGGTTCTCAATGGTTTTCGCTCTCTGTACCTTGCCATTTCCCGTCTCCTCGAACTTGGTAAGATGATAGACTTCTTTTGGAATTTCGTGTTTCTCTATATTTGGGGTTTTGGCCAGATTTTTAAGCGATATCCCGGTCTGGTGATCGCTTTCCAAAACCAAGACCAGCTTTTGTCCCAAACGGTCATCTGGCACACCTGCGATCAAAAACCTACAATCGATACCAGGTGATAGTTTGTATTCGATCTGTTCCGGATTGATCTTTATACCTCCTGAATTGATGATATGATCGTACCGGCCCAACCACACGAATGCTTTCTCAGAGATAAGTTTTACCATATCATTGGTAAGTAGGGGATCGTCTAGCAAGCCAGGAGCTTCGATGACCAAACAACCACGTAAATCTTGTGAAAAAGTAATGTCGGGCAGTGCATGGAAGTATTCGATTTCGCTTTGCGATGGTTCATGTGACGCCAAAACATGGTTCACTTTTTTCACCGCCACATGGCTGACGGTTTCGGTCATTCCATAGGTCTCATAAATATTGGTCGTCTTATCCTGAACTTGTTTTTTCAATGGTTCAGAAAGGGGAGCCCCGCCAATAATGAGCGTTTTGATCCCTTCCAAATCGTTCAAAGAGGATTGCAATTGTAAGGGGACCATGGCACAAAAATCATATTTTTTCCGAATCCCGGTCAAAGGACTCGAGGTTGGTTCCACACAATCGATCTGAAGACCGATGATCATGGCCCTGACCAACATCATTTTACCCGCGATATAGGTTACGGGAAGGCACAACAATGCAGCATCACCCGGCTGAAGCCTAAAGAATTCAGCAGTGGTCAATGCAGAATTCGCCATTTTTTCCTTCTGCATCATAAACGTTTTGGGCTCGCCGGTGGAACCTGAGGATCGCATCTCAATTTGTTCCTTATTATTTAACCAGTCCATCAAAAAATCACCTATCCGCTGTTCATAGGGGAGGCCTTCTTTCACCAGGCTATAGGCTACTTCCGATAATTCTTCCTTAGTGTACGAATGCCCATTTAATTTGAACTTGGGATGTATTTCATGAAAGGTCATTGGTCTCATTGTTTAGGTTGGGATTTGCCATTTCCAATGGAGCAATGGTTTCGGGCGGGGTCAAACTACCCGTGAGTCGACCCTTCCAGTCGCTCCACCCATATTTTTTCGCAAAGATGAACAGGAGTATGGGATATACGATCAAAACAGGGGCCAGCACGTCCCATCCCAAGACCGGGTCAGAAATGTCTTTGTAAATCGAATGGGTTTGGAAGGCCGACCAATCGGAGGTCAGCAATAACGCCCCGGTAAGATTATTGGCGGCATGAAAGCCCAGGGCCAGCTCCAAACCTTCGTCCATGAGGGTCAATACCCCCAAAAATAAGCCGGTTCCGATATAATATATCATAATGCCATACCCCAATTTCCCGACTTCCGGATTGGCCAAATGCAACAAGCCGAAGATTACCGAAGTGATCAGAAGGGGTACCCATCTGTTCTTTGCCAATAATCCGATGCCCTGCATCGAATAGCCCCTTAAAAAATATTCCTCGAAACTGGTTTGAAAGGGGATCAAGGTCACTGCGATGACCGCAAGGATCAGAAAATGCATCAATTCAAAATTGAGTATATAATCTTCTGGGGAAAGGAAAACATCGATCAGAGTAAGTACAATGGATACGCCAGCCCATAACCCGAACGAATACCTTATGCGTCTCCAATCGATTTTTTTTCTGGAGGTGGTCAAGGAAACGATCCCTTGCCCATGGAGCAATTTTGCGGTTAAAAAAGTTGTTGCCATGGCAATGGCAAAGGCAAGCAACATCAGGAACAAGAAAGTGTTCGACCCCAAAAGATCTGACATTTCCGTGATATCCGTCGGAAGGTCTGCCAAACCTTCCACTTTAGAAATTATGGCTACCATCAGGGGAATCATGCCCACCAGCTGCCATCCCATAAAAATCAAAAACCAGCCTAAAATATACCGCCAAAAATCGTGTTTTATCGTATAGCCTTCCTCTATGTACATAATTCCTGTATCAAATTAGATTTCCAAATTTTATCGCTTTTATAATAAAGTTTTCCGTTTTCCTCAGTGAGCGGGCATTCAAAATTATTGGTATACAGGGCCCCGGTACCCAGGCCTTGGGGCAACGCATTGCGCAGACCAAATGTAAATTGTGCAATGGCGTTCAGACCAATATTGCTTTCAAGGGCACTCGTTATCCACCAGCCGATGCGATGTTTTTTTGCAAGCACGATCCATTCCGTACATCCCTTAAAGCCGCCCACCAGACTTGGTTTTAAGATGATATATTGCGGTCGTACGGTTAGTAGTAATTTTTCCTTATCCGTTACATTACCTATTCCTATCAATTCTTCGTCAAGGGCAATGGGCAACGGCGTAGTGCTGCACAGTTTGGCCATTTCAATGATCTGGCCCTGTTTTATGGGCTGCTCAATGGAATGCAGGTTTAGTTTGGACAACAACTTCAATTTGCCCAAAGCCTCCTTGGGTGCAAATGCGCCATTGGCATCGACCCGAATTTGTACTTCATCGGCCCCATGTTTTTGACGGATTGCTTTTAGTATCGACAATTCGGTTTCAAAATCGACAGCACCGATCTTCATTTTGATACAATTGAAGCCGCTTTCCAATTTCTCGCGGATCTGAGCAAGCATAAATTCCTTCTCGCCCATCCATATGAGTCCATTGATCGTAATGGGCACTTCACTCCGGGTAAAATCGGAGGGGAATATCTCAAAGGGATCGGAAGACCGCAACGATAGGAAGGCCTGCTCGACCCCGAACTGAATACTGGGGTACGCTCCCAGCTTTTGCCATAATAACGCTTCTCCCAGGTGGATGTGCTCACAGGTCCACTGCAGTAGATCTTCATAATCGGCCACATCATCAATTGACAATCCCCGCAAAAGTCCGCATTCCCCTATCCCATATTTTCCATCGGCTTCCAAGACGATAAACCACGATTCCTTATGGGTAAGGACACCCCGGGAGGTTCCGCTCGGCCGCTTAAAATCTAAAATATACTTTTTGAATCTGGCTTTCATCTAAACCTCCAAATTTAGCTATATTTTAGGTGTTAAAAGCAAATGATGGCACAGTTGGAAAATAAAACGGTCTGGATTACCGGCGCTTCCTCCGGAATTGGTGAAGCCCTGACCTATTTGTTGGGGGAAAAAAATTGCAATCTCATCCTGTCGTCAAGGAAGGCGGAGGCTTTGCAGGCCGTAAAAGACAAATGCAAGGATCCGGGGAAGGTGTATATCTTGCCTCTAGACTTGGCGGCATTCGATACCTTGGAACAAAAAGCGGCGGAGGGCATCTCGGCTTTTGGGTCGATCGACCTATTGATCAACAATGCTGGGATCAGCCAGCGTTCATTGATCCTTGATACCGATTTTTCGGTATATCAAAAACTGATCGACATCGACTATCTTGGCACGGTCGCCCTTACAAAAGCCCTCCTGCCCCCTTTTATCGGAAGGAAAAGAGGACATTTTGTGACGGTCAGCAGTTTGATGGGCAAGTTTGGATCTCCCTACCGTTCCGGATATTGTGGTGCAAAACACGCCCTTCATGGTTTTTTTGATGTATTGCGCATGGAACATGCCAAAGATGGCCTTTTTGTGACCCTGATCTGCCCTGGATTTGTGCAGACCGATGTCGCCAAAAATGCATTGACCGCGGATGGCAGCCCACAAGAGAAAGATGATGTTGCGACACAAAATGGCATACCGGTGTCTGTTTTTGCCCAAAAAATGCTCAGGGCCGTGGAACAAGAAAAATATGAGGCCTATATCGCGGGCCGTGAATTGATCGGAATTTATCTGAAACGGTTTTTTCCTCGGCTTCTTCACAAGGTGGTATTGCGAAGCCAGGTGAGGTAAGGGCGCTCTATTTGAAATTGAACCAAAAACGAACGCCCTCCGTGGTTTTGTCGACGTTCAATTTGGTCTGCAACTGGTTGGCCAAACGGTTCATCAGGCGAATTCCCATGGAAGAATTGGCGCGTTCCTCGGTATCTTCCGGCAGTCCCACGCCGTTATCGGTATACTCGAAGAATCCTTCCTGATTACCGATTTTTCGAATATGGATATATATTTTGCCATTTTCATCGTCGGTGGGGAAGGCATATTTGAACGAGTTCGACACTAGTTCGTTAAGGATCAAACCAAAGGGAATCGCGCGATCGATGTCGAGCTCCACATCTTCGGCATCGATGGTAATGTTGATATTGTGCCCGCCTTTTTTGTAAACCGACTGTACACTATTGATCAGACTTTCGATATAGCCTTGCATCGCGATCACCGAAAGGTCTTCGTTCTGATAAAGTTTTTGATGGATCAACGCCATGGCTTTTACCCTACTCTTACCTTCTTCCAGAGCTTCGATGGCAGCCTTGCTTCGTGTATTTTTGGTCTGTAGGCTCAACAGGCTCGATACCATTTGTAAATTATTCTTCACCCTATGGTGTATCTCTTTCAATAGTGAATCTTTCTCCACCAATGAATTTTCAATAATATGTTTTTGCTCTGCGATCAGCCTTTGGTTCTTGATACTTCTCAGGTAGGCGTAAACCATTGCGGCAAAGCCCAGCAAAGTAAACACCAAGGAAATGAATACCAGATTGTTCCGTTCATCCTTGGCGATCATTTCATTCTGTGACGCTTCAAGGGCCTGACGTTGTTCCTGCACCATGGTGCGGGTATTTTCCAAATCTTCCCCGACCACTACCCGCAACTGTTGCAGTTTTATCGACGAATCGCCCGACCCCAGAGAATCGATGATACGCTGGTTTTTTTTGAGATAGAAAACCGCATTGGCATAGTCCTGTGTTTTGTCGTAATAGGCAGCGAAGAGACCGTTCTTTTTTATGACATTTTCAATCTTAACGGGATTCAGGTTATCGCTCAAATAATCGGTGGCCTTTTGAAAATCGTTCAGTTGAAGATAACAATCTGCTATTTCCAGGCTGTTCTCCACTAGATCCGTTGAAATCTTGCCCTTATCATATTCCTTGATGGTTTCGATACTCCTTTCCAGGTAGGGAAGCGCTTCCTTGTATTGCTTCAATTGGGTATGGCATTTTCCTATATTGCCCTCGATGATGCCTTTAAGAAGTTGTGCTTCCGATAGCCTATTTTCTGTCTTGGCTTCGGTGACATCGTTAAGGTATACATTCAAAAATCCCTCCGCCTTTTTATAAGTACTCAGGGCCGTTGGGGTAGACTTATCCAATCTCAGGAAGTTACCGACATTGTTGTAGAATACGGCCTGGCCATAGAAATCCCCATCATCAACATTTTTTTTCTCATCGATGTAATAATCGTCCATCGCTTTGCGATAGAATCCCAAGGCAGAATAGATATCGTAATAAGAAACGTTTTTGGTGATGCCCAGTTTTCGTTTCTCTTTTCTGATCTCTATTTGTTCGGCATAGAATTTCAACTTGGCATAGCTGTTGTCCATTAGGTCCAACAGAATGGATTTTGTTTTTAAGTTGAGTTCTTCCTTCGTTTGGTATAGTTCTTTGGATATGGCCAAGCTTTTGTCATAATCACCAAGATCATGATATACCTGTGACTGCATCAGCAAATAATTGAG
>JBATHI010000125.1:0-4933 GCA_049666645.1 Flavobacteriaceae bacterium
GTTACAACACAATCATTATTGACGACGAAGATCCATATGCTCATGGGTTTCAAGTAATTTAAGATGGGAAAGAATATTATTATCATAGGCGGGGGTATCATAGGATTGAGCACTGCCTATTATTTGCAGAAAGAAGGCCATCAAGTTACGGTCATCGATAAATCGGATATCACATCGGGCGCTTCTTTCGTGAACGCAGGGTACATCACGCCAAGCCACATCATACCCTTGGCATCGCCAGGTATGATTGCCAAAGGACTTAAATGGATGTTCAATTCCGCGAGTCCGTTTTATATAAAACCCAGATGGGACATCGATTTTTTTAAGTGGACTTGGTATTTTCATAGATCTTCCACCAAGGAAAAGGTGGAAAAGGCCATACCTGTGATCAAGGAAATCAATATCCTCAGCCGTGAACTGTTCGAAAGTATCAAGTCCTCAGGGGATCTGGGCAATTTTCAACTGGAACGAAGGGGCCTGCTCATGCTTTATAAAACCGATGCCGCCTTTGAACATGAAATGGAGGTGGCCAGAAAAGCCAGCTTTTTGGGCCTTGAGGTAGCGGAACTCAACGCCTCTCAACTCGCACAAATCGAACCCAACGTAAAGATCGATGCCAAAGGGGCCATACATTACGAATGTGACGGCCATACCACACCTACCGAATTTATGCCCAAAATGTTGGCTTACCTCAAAAATGTGGGGGTAGCGGTCAAGACGAATGAAGAGGTATTGGATATTTCGTTTTCCGATAGGAAAATAAACGTTATAAAAACTTCCAAAGGCGATTATTCGGCCGATCAAGTGGTTCTGGCGGCCGGGTCGTGGAGCGGGACGCTTTCAAAGAAATTGAAAATCAATGTACCGATCCAGGCCGGCAAAGGCTATCGTATCAACGTGCAACGGCCTACAGGTATCGGTTTGCCTGCCATTTTAATGGAATCTAAAATGGCGGTCACGCCCATGCAGGGATTTACGCGTTGTGCCGGCACCATGGAGTTTTCAGGAATCAACAACATCGTCCGAAAAGAACGGGTATTGGCCATTGCCAAAGGGGCCCATAATTTTTATCCTGAACTTGAAATTAATCCGGAGGAAATCGCCGATGCGAAAACAGGCTTGAGGCCCGTCTCGCCCGATGGATTGCCCTATATCGGCAAATCAAAACTGTTCGATAACCTCACCTTGGCGACCGGACATGCCATGATGGGCTGGAGTTTGGGCCCCGCCACCGGGAAATTGGTTTCTGAAATCATCGACGGCAGAACTCCATCGATGGACATTACCGCATTCGACCCCGACCGTAGGTTTTAGAAGTTAACAAGACGAATCCCCTACGATTTTCCATTCCCCGGCGATGCGTTTGAAAAGGATCATAAAGGTGCCGTTGGCTTCGCCGACCTCGCGACTGAGAAAGTATTCGCCCATGACCCAATAGGCGTCTTTGTCGATTTTGGTAATATTGGCAATTTTGAAATTCAGTTCACCCGTCTCCGCTGGGGATGGATATCCCTTTTTATAATTTTCAAGGGTGGTCTGCCAACCTTGGGTAATCTTACCCCGACTGAAATAAGTCAAGGAATCCGATTTCCAATAGCCCTGCATAAATCCTTCCAGATCATGGTTCGACCAGGCTTTTTGCTGTTGTTCCAAAATCGTGCGAATCGCAAGGATATCCTCTTTTTCGGAAGTTTGTTTGCTGCAGGATGAAAGTGCGATCATTACAAGGACGGCCAGCATGTTTTTCATAGGGATAAATTTAAGGGAAAGGTAAAAAAAACCATGAACAATTGGGCCAACGATCATTGTTCCTTGTGGAAATTAGAAGTTTTTGGCCCTAACCTTATTGAGAACCACCTGCACGATACCATTTTTTGTTCGGGCAGTGGATAATGAACAAATAGTTTGTTATCTTGTTTAACCCATGCATTGTAAATAAAAGGTTATACGTGGCTGAAAATGGACGTATCGATAGCCGAAAAAGGTTTGGAGGAATTGGCACGGATCGTTGAGAATGTGCGAAATTTGGTAGGCCATGAAATTCATTTATCTACAGACCATTACGGCCATTTCTACCTGAACAACTGCATCAGATTGGTAAAATTGTTTGAAAAATATCGTTTGGCCTGATTCAAGGACATGGTTCCCTGGTAGTATGCCGAACAATGAATGACCTAAAACCAAACCTAATGAAATATAAACAACTACTATACCTATCGCTTTCCATTGGTTCTTTACAACTGGCTTCCGCCCAGCAAGGGGTTTCAGAAAGTGACCAGGTGGCCGCAACGGTAACCGAGCTGTATGCGGCAATGGTGGATCGTAACGGCCAAACCTTGCACAAATTGACCGCGGAAGATTTGACCTATGGCCATTCAAGCGGTATCATGGAAGATAAGAAAGCATTCATCAAGGAAATCGTTGATGGGCCTTATGATTATCTGACCATATCCACCGAAGAACAGATCATTACCATTGCAGGAAAAAATGCGGTAGTACGACACCGATTCAATGTGCAGGCCACCAATGATGGCACACCAGCTTCCTTGACCTTAGGGGTGTTGATGGTGTTCCAGAAGCAGGGCAAATCCTGGAAACTTTTGGCCAGACAGGGGTATAAGCTATGAATGGCCGCTTACGAACGAGGGTGTTAAATTTTTCCGATTGCCGAATTAATCCAATGCCGTTTTGAAAAAAATCAATATTTATTTCCTTGCCCTGGTCTTTGCGGCCGTTTTGCTGCTCTATATCCTAATTTTGTTCATCGGTGGCAATCTATCGAAGGCAGGTTTGCCCATTTTGGGCTTTTTTGCTGCCGTGGCTTTTGGGTTCAGTGGCTACCGACCACTTAGGGGCTTGGTTTTCACCATCATGATCTTTGCGGGCGTTGCCCTCTCGTTATATTATCCAAACCTGCTTCTGGAGGTAGGGGGATACCAGCTTACCGGCCTTATCATTCCATTTATCCAAATCATCATGTTCGGGATGGGTACGACCATGAGCCTCAAGGATTTCGCCTTGGTTTTTAAAACCCCTAAAGGGGTGATGATCGGGGTGTTCGCCCAATTGACCATTATGCCCATCATTGGTTTTATATTGGCCAAAGTGAGCAATTTCCCTCCCGAAATTGCCGCTGGGATCGTGCTGATCGGTTGTTCCCCCAGTGGGGTGGCATCAAATGTCATGGCCTATCTGGCCAATGCAAATATTGCCCTTTCAATCACCATTACCTCCATATCGACCCTATTGGCGCCATTTATCACCCCGCTTCTGATGAAACTTTTGGCCGGGGAATTTATCGAAATCGAAGTCCTTGCCATGATGTGGAGCATCGTCAAAATGATATTGATCCCCATTGGAGCAGGCTTGCTCTTTAACCATCTCCGTGGCGAAGGGGCCAAATGGCTCGACAGGGCCATGCCCATGGTTTCCATGCTCGCTATAGGGGTGATCATCGCGATCATAACCGCCGCGGGAAGGGACAGTCTCCTGGAAATCGGGGGCATTTTGATGCTGTTGGTTTTGGTCCATAATGTTTTTGGATACACCATCGGATATTGGTTTGCACGACTTTTCAAAATGTCTGAACGCGATTCCCGTACCATCGCGATCGAGGTGGGCATGCAAAATGGGGGCTTGGCTTCCGGAATAGCGAATTCGATAGGGAAAATAGCAACCATGGGCCTGGCCCCTGCGGTATTTGGACCGCTGATGAACATTACGGGGTCTATTCTTGCCTCCTATTGGCACGAAAGGCCCGTAAAAAGGGAAGCAGGGGCACAAATTGATGGTGAATTGACCATCAATTGACCATAAAAAAACTATTTTAGGGGATGTTTTGTTCACCTGCCCTGAAGGGGGCAAATCAAATGAAAATAAATATCGGCTTTACATGAAAAGAGTAGTCACTTTTGGGGAGATTATGTTGCGTTTATCGCCCCCTGGATTTTTAAGGTTTTCCCAAACCGAGTGTTTTGATGTGGTATATGGGGGAGGGGAATCGAATGTGGCCGTCTCCCTGGCCAATTATGGCATTCCTGTTGATTTTGTGACCCGTTTGCCCAAAAACGACCTTGGGGAATGTGCTATGATGGAAATCCGGAAGCGGGGCGTAGGAACTGATAAAATTATTTATGGAGGCCAACGCCTAGGCATTTACTTTCTTGAAACCGGTGCGGTAAGCCGTGGTAGCAAGGTCGTTTACGACCGTTCACATTCGGCGATGGCTGAAATCAGACCGGGGATGATCGATTGGTCGAAGGTATTCGAAGGCGTCGGTTGGTTTCATTGGACGGGGATCACGCCCGCCATTTCCCAAGGTGCCGCAGATGTTTGTCTTGAAGCGGTAAAGGCCGCAAAAAAAATGGGTTTGACGGTTTCGACCGATCTTAATTACCGCGCCAAACTATGGCAATATGGCGTTTCCCCGGAGCAGATAATGACCGAACTCACTTCATATTGCGACATCATTCTGGGGAATGAGGAAGATGCGGAAAAGCATTTTCACATCAAACCCGAAGGTTTGGACATTACTACCCAAGGTCAATTTGTAAAAGCGGAGGCGTTCCTTTCGGTCTGCCAGCAAATGATGAAAAAATTCCCGAACGCCAAGAAGGTGATTACCACCTTGAGAGGTTCTATTTCGGCATCCCATAATAGCTGGGCAGGGGTGTTATATAACGGCAAAAAAATGTACCAATCTCCTGAATACCAGATTACCGATATCGTTGATAGGGTAGGTGGGGGTGATGCCTTTATGGGTGGTCTGATCTATGGGTTGTTGAAATGGCCGGAGGACGATCAAACCGCCCTTGATTTTGCGGTGGCCGCCTCTTGTCTCAAACATACCATTAAAGGGGATGCCAATTTGGTGACCGTTGACGAGGTGGAAAAATTGATGGGCGGCGATGCTTCCGGACGGGTTTCCCGATAA
>JBATHI010000126.1:0-1786 GCA_049666645.1 Flavobacteriaceae bacterium
CCTCTATCTTTTTAAAAAGTAAAATAACCATAACGTTCAAAAGGACTGGCATTATAGATCTAAGAAGGCCACAATGTGTCAAATCACCCGTAGCCGAGCAAGATTCGGTGGCTAAATTTTCTCTTGGTTAAGAAAAAGAAGACGCCACGAAAAAGCAAATTGCTCCTATGCAAAGGGATCCCGAAATAGATATCGTAGCTCTCGGTACGGCAAGGATTACCTTTATCAATTGGCTTGATCGATAAAGTTCATATGGGGCTGCAAGGCATCACAAATATCAGCTGACCCTAACGATTTTCCTTCAAATAATTGTATTTTTGAAAAAAAAAATTACCATGACAAAGATTCGCTTCCTATTTCGTCCCTTGGCGGTTTGCGTCCTGATCGCATTTATGACGTGGTTACAAGCCTGCACAGGTGATGACCTTCCGGGAGCCGACACTACCCCGATAGCCATTGATTCCATTCCGAAAGAACCGGAAAATCCTATTGTCGAAATACCGGACTTTACACCCGAGGGGATCGTCGAAGTTTTTAACGCGGATAAGATGGACGATAGTTTTATTCTTGTTAATGATGCGGCCTCCAACCGGGTCTATCTGATGAACAAGGAAGCGCGTTTACTTTACGAATGGAACCTTACCAACAATATTGGCAATGATGTATTCCTTTTGGATAACGGAAGGCTATTGGCGTCATTGGAGTCGGATAACCCCCAGATCAAGCTGGGCGGCAAGGGGGGTCGATTACAGTTCGTAGCCCCTGATGGAACTCTTGAGTGGGATTTTATCTATTCTTCGTCGGAGGCGGAAACCCACCATGACGCCGAACTGTTGCCAAATGGCAACATTATAGCCCTGGTCTGGCCAAGGAAGTCTGTAGAAGTGGGGGCACAAGCGGGTTTTATGTTGGAGGACGATGTATTTCCGGAATCGATCATCGAAATTGACCCAACCACCAACGAAATAGTATGGGAATGGCATTCTTGGGACCATTTGATACAAGACCACGATGTATCAAAGGACAATTACGGCGTGGTAGCCGATCATCCTGAACGCATTGATATCAACTATGTTCCAAAATCGGGAAACACTGCAGAAATCAAAGGGGATATCATGCACGCCAATGCCATAGCCTATGATGAAGTGAACGATGTCATATTATTGAGCGTAAACTTCTATTCGGAGGTTTGGGCCATCGATCACAGTACCACGACGGAAGAAGCTGCTTCATCCACCGGAGGTAATTACGGTAAAGGGGGCGATCTTATCTATCGTTTTGGCAATCCAGAAGCCTATGAAAATGCAATGGGAAACCGAATGTTCCATAACCAACATTTTCCAAATTTACTACATGGAGAAGACCAAGGTAAGTTGCTTATCTTTTCCAATGGTAATAACTCAGGCCAATCAAAAGTTTTCGAATTGCAACTTCCTTCAGTATACAATTTGCAGGCCAATGTGAACAACGAATTAAAGGTAATCTGGAGTTTTACAGATCCCGACCTCCATTCAGCTAGGGTTTCTGGAGCGGTACCCCTACCCAATGGTAATATATTAATTACCGAGGGTGATTTCGGATTTTGGGAAGTGACCCGCGAAAAGGAAGTGGTCTGGAAGTGCAATCTCCAAGGGTTTATATGGAGGGGATATTCCTACAATAAAAATTCTCCAGAAATTCTAGCCTTGGATTTGCCCCAATAATACTTAAGAACAAATGGTGAAATCCAGCCCATGAGAATATTTTTGTTTTTTACGCTTTTTATCATTTTATGTCTGGCATCCTG
>JBATHI010000127.1:0-5485 GCA_049666645.1 Flavobacteriaceae bacterium
TGATGGTGCCCGTGGTCGTGTCCCTCATGGTGATCGCACATGATCCTAATGATTTAGTCACAAAAATAGAAAGGGTATCAATGCAATGGAAGTGCATTAGTCGGTTGCGCACTTGACGCATTTACCATTGACCACCATATTCACATCCTCCGTGGTGTAACCGTGGGGCAGATTGATCTGAGGTATTTTGTGATCGGTAAGGCAAACCGTTTCCTCGCAATGATTGCAATGGAAGTGCAAGTGAAGGTCGTTGTGGGCGGCGCAATCACAACCTTCTTCACAAAGCGCGTATTTAGGAATTCCGTTCCCATCGTGAACCGGGTGTACGATTCCGTTGTCTTCAAAAGTCTTGATGGTCCTATATAAGGTGGTACGGTCTGTTTTTTCAAAATGGGCTTCCATTTCCGAGAGGGTCATCGCGGCACGCTTCTTGGCCAATAATCGGAATACCAGGATGCGCATCGCCGTGGGGCGTACTTTTTTGTCGGTCAGGAATTTTTCTATTTCGTTCATAACCCCAACTTTTGGGCGTATCGTTACAATTCTTCTGCTAAAGTTACGAAGTAATGCCTTTAAGTAAGGTCGGTCACCCATAAAAATGACCATTGAACCGATGCCTGATTTTGGGAATTTCGGTATGCGGATCATCTTACCACATCCTGGACCCTTTTCACCACAAAACAGGGATCGATTCACAACAATTAAGCGGCACTGCCCAATGGGATGGGATAATTTAGTACAAGAATAAAAAATCAAAAACCATGTCATACAAAGCCAAGAGCCTCGCCTATTTTGTTTGTTTCCTAATCGCAGCAATAGCCTATCACGGCTCCAACTATAATGGTTCATCATTCGATCAAAACATCGAAAGTTTGGCAGAAATGGAAGCCGACCAAGCGATGGACTCAAAAGTATTCCAAATCTTCAAAGTCAACTAATACCATATATTTCATTTTTCCATTCTAAACGCGCAACCCAAGGGTTGCGCTTTTTTTTTTGCCTTACGGAGTTGTTAAATGAATCCCAATCTTGGGTCGGCAATTAAACCATCATCCGTTACCAAGGTCATATGGTTATAAATCATAAACTAAAACATAATGAAAAAAGTGATCTTAATAGCCCTTATGTCCATAGGGGTTGCAGCTATTGGTCAGGAGGCCGGTCGCAAGCATGATGCCCGTGCGATGAAAGACCTTACCCCGGAGCAGATGGCTACCTTACAGACCAAACGCATGACTTTGGACCTAGACCTCACCCAGACACAACAGCAACAAATCCAGGCCCTCAATCTGGAACAAGCCAAGGTGCGAAAATCAAAGATGGAGGCAAGGGCCGCCAAAAAAGAAGGCGAAGCGGCCGAAAAACCGACTTCGGAAGCGGTCTATGCCATGAGAAATACTGAATTGGACCGTGAAATCGCCCATAAAGCTGCGATGAAAAAAGTACTCTCCCAAGAACAATATGAAAAATGGGAAAAGATGGGCCATAAAAAGGGCATGCACCATAGGGGCCATAAGGGCAAAGAGGGCGGTGAAAAGCACCGTGGGCAGCGCAAGTGAGACGTTGAAGCCCTGCAAAACGTTATTTTAGCTTCTTTAAAACGGCAATTGGAATAATGGTTTGGATGTTATGGAGTTTGTCTGTCAATGATATGGCAGTTCAAGCTCCATTTCTTTTTAAGGATGCCTTATGCGGTTACGCCAAGAGTTCGGGCAGAATTTCTTCGAGTGCGGCAATGGTCTCGTCTAAATCGGCATAGGAAAGGGCATCGTTCAAGAAATAACTTTCAAAGGCACTGGGCGGGAGGTAAATCCCTTTGTGCAACATGCCATGGAAATACTTTTTAAAAGTTGCGTTGTTGCCCTTCGCGGACGATTTAAAGTCGGTTACCGGCGTATCGGTGAAGTGGAGCGAAATCATGGAGCCCAACCGATTGATCTGATAAGGGATTCCTTTCCGCTTCAGCACATTATCGAACCCTTCATGCAGGTGTGCGGTTTTATCGGCCAAACTTTCAAAAATTTCAGGCTGGTTGTTCAGTTCGGACAACATGGCGAGTCCGGCACTCATGGCCAGGGGGTTGCCACTGAGGGTTCCCGCTTGATAAACCGGCCCTTCGGGCGCAAGGTGCGACATTATTTCGGTATTGGCGGCAAAGGCCCCAACGGGCAATCCGCCCCCGATGACTTTTCCGAAGGTCACCATGTCGGCATCGACGCCCAGCACCTCTTGGGCTCCGCCTTTACCGAGGCGAAAACCGGTCATCACTTCATCAAAAATCAACAATATTTGTGCCTCGGTGCAAAGGGTCCTAAGTCCATGAATAAAATCATCCGTGGGAATCACACAGCCCATGTTCCCGGCAACAGGCTCTATAATCACTGCGGCTATTTCGCCCTCATTGGCGGCCATCAAAGCCTTTACCCCTTCAAGATCATTATAGGCGGCCAATAGCGTATCTTTTGCCGTTCCCTGGGTAACCCCCGGGCTATTGGGGCTTCCAAAAGTAATGGCACCGCTCCCTGCCTGGATCAAAAACGAATCGGAGTGGCCGTGGTAACAACCGGCAAATTTGATGATCTTCTCTTTGCCCGTATAGCCCCTGGCCAAGCGAACGGCGCTCATACAGGCTTCCGTACCACTATTGACGAATCTGATCTGATCGATGTTGGGCACCATGGAAACGGCCAATTTCGCCAGCTCGGTCTCTATTTCAGTGGGCATCCCGAAAGAAGTACCCTTTTTTGCCCTTTCGATGACCGCATTGATCACCGGTGGGTACGCATGTCCCAAAATCAGGGGGCCCCATGAGGCGATATAGTCGATTAGGCGATTGCCGTCAACATCATATAAATAGGCCCCTTTCGCTTCCTTCACGAAAATAGGGTCTCCCCCCACCGCCTTGAAAGCGCGCACGGGAGAATTTACGCCTCCGGGAATATATTTTTTCGCCTCTTTGAAAAGGGCACTACTTCTTTGGTAGTCCATGCCTATTTGTTGATTTTATCAGACTTTATGGTAAGTTGCTGCCCGATGGAGAGGGTGCTGTTTTTCATTTGGTTCATCTGCATCAGGTCTTTCACGGAAACCAGATATCTTCTGGAAATGGAATAAAGTGTATCGCCCTTCTGTACCACGTGTATCGCCGTGGGATAGTTATTCGAGGCGGTCGCCGTGCTATAGATCGGCTTTAGCGGTTGCCCATCGAACCGGTACAATTGGTGCCTCTCGATCAAGGCGATCAGTTTTTTTGGATAATGCCTGTCGGTAGCATAGCCCGCTTCCTGGAGTCCAACAGCCCATCTTTTGTAATCGGTACTGGGCAGTTCGAAAAGGCCCGCGTAGCGTGAACGGCTGGTGAGAAAAAGACTGTGGTCGCGAAAGGAGTACATGGGATGGTTATACTTCCTGAAACATTCTCCCTTCTCGTCATCGTCATGAAAATCGTAATCCCCTGTCCAGCCCTTATGGCATTTAATGCCAAAATGGTTGTTGGTTTTTTGGGCCAATGCGCCCATACCGTAACCGCTCTCCAAGAGCCCCTGTGCCAAGGTGATGCTGGCTGGTATGCCAAAGGCTTTCATCTCCATTTGTGCAATTTCTGCAAATGTCTCGATGTACTCATCGATGGAGCGGATGGGGAACCGATAAAAAATGCCGGTATCTTCGGGCAAGGGGTACAAACCGTCCTCTTTCACTTCCATGGCGCTCGCATCAATGGTTCGCGTGGTCGATACCATTTTGTACCGATTGGCCTTGGTCACTGATCGTTTGGCTTTACAGCCCCCTAAAAACAGGGCGATCGCCAATATTAATATCCCTTTTTTTATCATACGTTCAATTGTGGGATTCCTTTTCTTTTCAACATCTGGTTCATCCCGGTTACACCCTGCAGTCCCCCGCTATGGATGGCCAGAATCTTTGTTTCTTCCGGAAAAAAACCCTCTTTTACCATTTCAAGGACACCAAACAGCATTTTCCCCGTATAAACCGGATCCAGGGGAATGGAGGTGCGTGCCTTAAAATCGTTAATAAAATCGACCAATGGTTCCGTTACTTTCCCGTAACCCCCGAAATGGTATGCCACATTCAGATCCCAATTCTGCCTGGTCGCAAATCTACGAATATCTTCTTTTACAAATCCGCCACGAATTGCCGGAAATCCCAAAACCCTCTGATAGGGCAAGGAAGCGTTCACGATTCCTGTGAGGGTACCCCCCGTTCCCACACAACAACATATGACATCGAACCCCGCATCCTCCGAGCTCAAAATTTCCTCACAGCCCTTTATGGCCGCCAAATTGGTTCCGCCCTCAGGCAAAATATAACAGCTGCCGAATTCGGCCTCCAGATCTTTCAGAAAGCTTTTTTGGTGCTTTTCACGGTACGATTCCCGTGTAACGAACTTAAAGCGCATGCCCTGGCCATGCGCGAATTGCAGGGTAGGGTTCTGTTGCCATTTATTGCTGAGCTCGTCTCCCCTAATGATACCAATGGTCTTGAAACCTTTTTGTTTTCCGGCATAGGCAGTGGCCGCGATATGGTTCGAATAGGCGCCCCCGAAGGTCAATAGCGTTTCGTAGCCGCTTGCAGTGGCGGCCTCCAGATTGTATTTCAGCTTTCTAAATTTGTTTCCAGAAACGAATGGATGCAATAAATCTTCCCTTTTGATGAAAAGTGCAACTCTGTTTTCGGAAAGTACTGGGAGCTGTACCTGCTGATTTACCATGATACGGAAAGCGTTTCTCAGGGTCAAAGGTATTTAATAAAGTCGAAAATCCTTCGCTTGTCCAAGTATTGGAGGTCCTTTTCGTTCCCATAAGCCTCGCGTTCGAAGCTGATATTTTGATAGCCCCTGTAAAAACTGAGAAACCAAAGCGATCGGATCAACCACTCCGATAGGTAAAAAATGAAGAAGGGAACGATGAGCAATTCCTGCTGTTGCCGATGGTGTATTTTTTCGTGATTGATCAACACCACATCATTTTTCAAAGATCCGTTCTTTAAAATAATGAAGGGCCATACCGATAAACCGACATAGTTCCTGTAAAAGAAATGTTTGATTACCAAAATCATGCTACTGCCTTAAAACGGCCAAGAACAAAGATAATTGTTAAATAGGCCGCATTATCGTTCAACGCCCAAGGGTTAAGAACAATCTGAAATGCTGTCCAAAACCTCCAAAAGTTACGATTAAATATGGCGGTTCCGTGGCCAGTGCCATAAATTATCAACAGAAAAGGATTAATTTTGAAGAGTGGCCGACTACAACAACAGCCTGCCCAAGCTGACTTGTGTTACCTATAAAAACCGTTTTGGTTGAAGGGTGGGGGGAAGAAAAAAGCAATGGCCATTCGTTATATAAAGTAGGCATGAAAGAAATCATTCCACTGGAGGAAGGTGATTTTTACCTTTCGAAGGAAGGATATAAGGTCTTTACCGAACAGTACCATCTCAAACGGGGCTATTGCTGTGAAAGTGGTTG
>JBATHI010000128.1:0-4504 GCA_049666645.1 Flavobacteriaceae bacterium
CATATTCCTTGTTGGCTACCAGCAGCGGGTCCGCGCCTGAAAAAAGTTCTTGCCAGCGGAGGCCGTCCAAAGTAATTAGAACCACTTTGGCTTTATTTTCTTCTTGCGGCTTTGTCGACAGTAACGCAAAAAGAAAAAGGATAAAAAATATGAATGCTTTTCTCATCATTTTTGATATTGAATCAGTTTTCCCACCACCCTTTTACATTAATCGTATTCTCACCCAAAGCCGAGACGGCAGCTTCAAAATTCTCGGCGTTCAAGGTCTGTTCTGAATCGGGATATAAAAACCGCACCGGCACTACGTCATTGTTCACATTATCCGGCCCGGGGACAATGACCGAAGGCAGACCTGTTCTTCTGAAATCGTACCAGCCTTCCAGTCCTACCAAGAAGGAGGCGAGCCATTTTTGGGTGATGATGGTTTCCAATTGCCCATCGAAGGCCACGCCGGGTTGGGCAAGATATGCATTTACGTCTTGCAATACGTCCCAATATTCAAAGGATAGCCGTACGCCTTCGTTGTACAGGGTTTCGGCATCGGCGGAGATAAGGCCTTTTTGAGCAGCCTCTGCCAAAATAAAGTGTACTTCGGCAGTCTGCATGATGGCAGCTTTTACCGAATTTGGGGAATCATAGAAAAAAGGCTGGTTCAAACGGGAAACATTGTTCGCGCCTCCATTGAACGTCGATGCGTTATCCTCGCTTAATCCGTTTGTCATACCCACCAAAAGTGTTGGATCGTCTTCGGGGTTATCGGTCGGCTGAAACCATTTGTTCAACCTACCGTCATTGAACTGTTTCAGTACTGCCTCACTCGTTTCGCTCAAACGGTGTTCATCAAAGCTACCGATACGGCTCGTGCTTATCGGCCATGCATCGATCTGTGTCGTTGCGGGATAGCTCATCACGGCATTGTCTTCGTTCGTTGCGATAAAGTTGCCACTTGCTACGATTGCCTGCATATCGGCCGAGACATTAACTTTGTTCGAAATGCGCATCAGATAACGCAACTGTAACGAATTGGCGAACTTGCGCCATTTTTCGGTGTCACCGTTATAGATTACGTCACCGCCCAAAATCGGTTGCCCTGCGGCCAATAGCGCTTCCGCCTGTTTAAGGTCTTGGATAATGGCGGCATAAATGGCCTCTTGACTGTCATAGGTCGGAGTGAAATTTCCTTCTGTACCTTGGATTGCCTCGGAAAAGGGAACATTGCCCCAATTGTCCGTCAAGTTGGCGAAGGCATACGACCGCAAGACCAAGGCGATTCCTTCATAGGTCGTATTCTTGGTATCCTCAGCTATCGCGGATTGCCGAATGATTTCGATTTCGGGAAGAATTCCGTAGTAGGTATTCCAAAGTTCCGATTCAGACCCCCAATCGTAGCGATCGAAGCCAGTAAAATTGATCTTTGCGGTCAGTTGTGCGACGATATTGCCGTTGCTCCATCCGGTCATGGCACTTTGATTCGCCAAGGTCGATAGTACGGTCGACAAGACCAGATCAGCACTCACCTCTTCGGGCTGATTGGGGTTTGTATTGATTTCCTCGAAATCATTTGTACAGCCAATGAGCATTACAACCCATAACGAAGCGATATATTTTTTCATGTTTTTCATGGAATTCGAATTAAAAAGTTACGTTTAGATTAAAACCATAGCTGCGTGAGCTTGGGGTGGCCATATCTTCTACTCCCGGTACAATGGTGCCGCCGTTAAAGGAAATCGTTTCGGGATCAAAATGTGGATTTTCCGTCCAAAGGGCCAGGTTTCTGCCCACCAATGATAGGCTCATCGATTGGATAAAAGTGTCTTTCAAGAGTTTTTGGGGGAAATTATACCCCAATTTGACTTCCCTCAGTTTTAGGAAGGAAGCATCGAACATTCCGATTTCCTCATTGCCACGGTTATAGCGCCACCAATAATAATCACGACCGCTTAAACGCACATCGTTAGGTCGGTAGCTACCGTCGGCATTTTGAATGACCCCTTCTGAAATGATGCCCTCTTCACGGCCTATGGCAGTAAAGTCCATCATCCCGGAAGTTCCTCCGATCAAAACGGTGCGCGAATTGATCACCCCGCCTTGCCTCCAATCGAAAAGTACGCCTAGATTGAATCCTTTGTAGGAAAAATTGTTTTGCCATCCCAACGTAAAATCGGGATTATAGTTCCCCAATTTTTTCAAATCGGGGTCGCGTAGTGAAAATCCGTCATCATTATGCACGACCTGCCCAAAAAATTCACTGTTCGGATCATCTACCGTTATCAGGCCCGTACCATATACATCTCCCATGCGGCCCCCTACTTTTGCCAAGACATTGATATAGTTCGAAGATTGTTCGTAAGTTTCTAAACCGTCGATAAGTGATTTTACCTCGCCACGTGCCCTTGTAAAGTTCATGGTCGTGTTCCAGTTAAAGTTCTCTGTCCGTATCGGAGTAGCGTTCAAAACAACTTCAATACCCTTGTTCTGGATTTCCCCCGCATTGATGATTCGCGAACGAAAGCCCGATGAATTGGCGACGGGCAAGGTCAAAATTTGGTTTTTTACCGTAGCATCGTAATAGGTGACATCCAATCCCAAGCGGTTATTGAAAAAGCGAACATCGGCACCGATTTCTATGGAACCTGCCTCTTCCGGTTTTAAATTTTCATTTCTCAAGATTTCGGAAGCGCTCACCCTTTGGAAATTTCCGAAAGGCTCGTTGAACGAAAAGGTGTTCCGTAAGGCGTACGGATCCGTGTCGTTACCCACCACGGCCCAACCGCCTCTTAATTTCAAAAACGTGGCCTGTGGAAACTTGAACATATCCGAAAGTATGGCACTCACCCCGATCGATGGGTAGAAATACGAATTGTTATCGGCCGGTAGGGTGCTTGACCAGTCATTTCTGCCGGTAACATCTAAAAACAAATAATTCTTATAGGATAGGTTAGCGAAAGCATAAAGTGAATTGATTTTACGCATATCATTGAATTGCGTTTTGGACAAAGGTTCCGCTGCATTCGCAAAATTGTAGATACCGGGAATCGACAACGAGTTCGCGCTGATCCGTTTATACCGGTTTTCTTCCTCTCGGATATTTCCACCCACAGAAAGACCCAGACCAAAATCCTTATTGATCTCCTTGTTATAGGACAATAAAAAGTCGGTATTCTGTTCCTTGAAGAAAATATCATCTTCTCGATATTGCCCACGGGCAAAACGTTGTGTGCTATAGGCACGCCGACTTGTACGTAATTCGCCAAAATAATCGAGACCCGTACGCAATAGCAACGAAAGGTCTTTGGTAATATTTATATCGACCCGCGCATTGCCAAAAATTCGGTTTTTGTTGAAACCGTTGGTATTCTCGTTCATCGTAAAATACGGGTTGTCGTGCCAGTTGTAATTGTAATTGAACTGCTGCCTGCCCTCAAGACCCGGTTGCCAATAATTCTCCAAAGATGACATATCGATCTGTCGGCCGAACCACACCCAGAGGTACATGATATTTTCTGTACCGTAAGAGTTGTTGGGGCGGTTGGTACTTCCGCTATTGACGTAATTTATGGAGGAAGATACCTTTAGCCACGGCCTGAGATTGTAGGATCCACTTAAGGCATAGGTCTCTCTATCGTAATCTGTGTTGGGGAGGATGCCCTCACTATCAAGATTCGTGAGCGAAAGCCTGAAATTGCCGAATTCGTTACCCCCGGTCAAAGAAAGGTTCGTTGTACTGGTCGTACCCGTTCTAAAAAAATTCTCGATATTATCAGGATTCGCCACCCAAGGAGTAGGGGTAATATCATCGGCAAAAGTACCGTCTGCATTTCTGGGCCGCAGCGCAAAGTCGGCCGCCCGAACACCACTTGAGGTCGGGCTATCATGTTGCGCTACCAGTCTACCATCTAAAGGCGGCCCCCAGCTTTCATCAATATTATCGTTGGTACCTGCGCCAAAGCCATCGCCGAATGCGAATTCACCACCGGCACCTTGGCCATATTGATTTTGGTATTTGGGAATGCGTAGTGCATTTTCAAAGGTAAGGTTCTGGGTAAAACTGATGCCCAAACCTTTAGAACCCTTTCCCGATTTTGTGGTGATCAAAACCACACCGTTCAATCCACGAGAACCATATAAAGCCGTGGCATTAGGCCCTTTTAATATGGAAATCGATTCTACGTCGTCGGGGTTAATGTCTTGTGCGCCGTTACCGAAATCGGTTTCCAAGTTGCCTTCGGCTTGGTTACTGATTGTCCTATTACTGATAGGAATACCATCAACAACAAAAAGTGGCGAATTGTTTCCCGGAATCAAAGACCCCTCACCGCGAATGGTAATCAACGAAGTGGAGCCCACGCCCGAGCCGCCCCCTGTAATCTGAACACCCGCCGCACGGCCCGCTAGTGAATTGGTCACGTTGGTCTCACGTGCGGTGACCAGATTTTCGTTCTGTACCTCCTGTACTGCATAACCAAGGCGTTTCTTTTCCTTTTTGATACCCAAGGCTGTAACC
>JBATHI010000129.1:0-2806 GCA_049666645.1 Flavobacteriaceae bacterium
TCGGAACAGAAAGGCCTTAAAAACAAGGAGCTTTGGGCCTTGATTTTACTTACGACCATAGGTACGGGCGGATTTTTTGCTTGGTACAGCTATATTGCGCCTTTGATGACCGATGTGGCCGGCTGGGGTCAAAGTATGGTAGGCTATGCCATGATCCTTGCGGGTCTGGGCATGGTGGTCGGCAACTTTTTAGGGGCAAAAATGGCCGAGTGGTTCGCGCCGCTCAGGGCAGTGGCCATCAGTCTTTCCATTATGGTGGCGCTGTTATTGCTCAATACGTTGTTCGCCTTTCATCCCTATGCGGTCTTGGCACTCACTTTTTTGATCGGCACCGCATCATTTACCGTGGCCACCCCCATTCAAATGGCGATCATCAATACCTCCAAAGGTTCGGAGATGCTGGGTTCTTCCATGAACCAAAGCGCCTTTAATATGGGGAACGCCACCGGGGCCTATTTGGCCGGATTGCCGATCGCCTTTGGATATGGCTTTATCTATTCGAGTCTGGTCGGGGCGGTACTGGCAGCAACCGGTGTGGCCATAGCCATTTCAATATTAATGTACAGGAATCAAAAAGCTAGAAGCATTCACAGAAAAATAGGCTTCAATGCCACCTGATGTTCTCCACACACCGTTCTGAATAGAAATACAATCTCCAAATTCTATTAATTTTATAGAAATCCTTGGTGCTTTTAGAAATTGGGTAGTAGTTGCCATACAAAGTAATCTGGGCAGGGTATGTCAAATTTTGAATTCAAATACACCTTCCGATTTAGACATATGGTTCAGTAAACCTGCCAAAGCAACCTGGGCCTCGTATGCAAAACGAAAATATCCGTAGCTAAGTACGCGTAAACATGGGCCCTACCGGGCCGTGTTACATAGTTTATAGTTTCTGATACATAATTTATGATTCTTTTTATGGCTTGGTGGTACCTTCAAGCTTGAATGCCCCAACCCTCGCTGCTTCATGCAATCGATTTGAGCTTATTTCTTTCGATGTAGACATTATGTAATTTATTCATTAACCATTTTAATAATTTTAATTATGAAAACAAAACCATTATTTACAGTTTTGGCCATCTCGTTAATGCTATTTGGCTGTACCAAAGATTCTGATGTATTCACTGAAAATGTTGAAACTACTATGTCGGAGCCTGAGTATGAAAATGTTAAAGTAGGCACGATATCCTTGACACCTTTCGTAAAGGAAGAGATTCAGAGTAAAACCGGAAAACCACCAACTCTGGATGAGGTTTTGGACAATATGGTGGTTGAAATCGTAGACTTTGAGAATAATATTATTTTAAGTGACAACTATCGTGACTTACCCGAATTCATAGAACTGGCTCCAGGGAGTTACAGATTTTTTATGGATAACTGGCCATGGCTGAGCGCTAGGTTTGACACTCCCGTATATGGCACCTCCACCTTAAACTTTAATGTTACTTCTGGAGAAAATACTGTGGTTAATGTTGCATTGAGGTTATTTGATGTTGCCGTAACCATTGATCTGTCGGATGAAGTTAAAACCAATTATCCGGACCTCACAGTAACTACTTCGGTTGTCAATTATTATCTCGGGGGATCAAATTTTCTTTCTTGGACCATTGCGGATGACGCTAGAACAGGCTATTTCGATTTAGTGGAAGAGAATTTCCCTTCATTCGGTGATATTGGAACTACCAAGGGGGATATGACCATAACAATAGAGGCTCAAGGTAACGCCGGGGTTCCTATTATTGTGTCTAAGACATACCCAGGTGTTTTGGCAAATGAACATTATATAATAACTATTGAGCAATCAAGTGCCTCCTCATTTAGTTTGAATATTACCCTGAATGATGAAGTCATAGTTGATGACATCATTACTTTTCCGAACTGATAAAACAACGATCAGACTTCCTAAACAACAAAAAGTACCTGCCAGTTTTTAAAATTGGCAGGTATTTTTTAGATATGCTTTGCCAACCAATCCCCGACCTCAGAGGTTTTATAGGATTTGCCCCCGTCTGCCAGATCTTCGGTCACCATACCTTCATCCAAGGATTTATTGACCACTTTACGGATCGCTTCCGCCTCGGCCGTGAGATCGAAGTCTTCAAAGAGCATGGCCGCGGATAGCACCGTGGCCAAGGGATTTGCGATATCCTTCCCTGCCGCCTGCGGATAAGAACCGTGAATGGGTTCATAGAGCGATACCTTGCTGCCCACCGAAGAGGAAGGCATCAAGCCCATGGAGCCCGATATTACAGAGGCCTCATCGGTCAAAATATCGCCAAAAAGATTTTCCGTGATGATCACGTCATAGGCTTTGGGCCATTGTACCAAACGCATGGCCGTGGCATCCACAAATTCATAGGAAACGGTCACTTCCGGATAGTCCTTTTCCATGGCCTGCACCGTCTCCCGCCATAAACGCGAAGATTCCAGCACATTGGCCTTGTCTACGCAACAGAGCTTTTTCGATCGTCCCATGGCCATTTCGAAACCTTTTTTGGCCAACCGCTGAATTTCGGACCGGGTATAGATCATGGTATCATAGGCCGTATTGCCATTGTCTTTTCTTCCCCTTTCGCCAAAATAGACCCCTCCCGTCAATTCCCTTAGAATGATCAGATCGGTACCTTCTATTCGCTCCCGCTTCAAGGGGGATTTGTCGATTAATGAGGGAAAGGTAAAGGTGGGCCTTACATTGGCGAAGAGACCCAATTTTTGACGCATCTTCAACAAGCCTTGTTCAGGGCGCACCTTTGCCGAAGGATCGTTATCGAACCTTGGGTGGCCGATGGCACCGAACAATACC
>JBATHI010000130.1:0-6272 GCA_049666645.1 Flavobacteriaceae bacterium
GGGATAAAGCACATGGACATTGGCCCCTGCATCCAGTGTAAAGCAGATATGGGTTTTGCTGGTCTTCCGAAAAGCCCATATTTTATTGATGATTTCAAGCGTATTGGGTTTCATTAAAACAAAATATGGCACGCTGGTCAACATCATGGCATGAAGGGTCAAAGCCTCACTTTCGACAATTTCGATAAATTGATCGAGGTTTCCTGATTTTAACACGCCCTTTAATTTCGTCAGGTTTTGATGCGCTTGGTCGAAGCGTTGTGTGGCAAAGGGATGGCCGTTCATCAAATTGTGGCCGACACTGCTGCTGATCGCTTTTTGTCCCTTATCTACCAATAGAATCGTATCATAAAAGTGATTGAAGCACTTGTGAACCGGGCCGGGATATTTTATTCCATACAGATTTGAACTTTCCTTGAACCCTGCATGTTCGCCCCAAAGCACCAAATCACCTTCAATACTCCTACAGGCGCTTCCCGAGCCCAACCGCGCCAAAAATGAAGCTTTTCTGTAAAAATATGCATCATCCATCCCCGGATTCAAATGCTTTTCAATGTCCATCAGGCAAAGGGCCAAAGCTGCCATGCCACTGGCCGATGAAGCGATACCGCTGCTATGGGGAAATGAATTGGAAGATTCGATCTTGAACCGATAATTTTTCAGGAAGGGTACATAGTCGGCGATTCGTTTGAAAAAGGCATCGATTTTCGGTTTGAACGCCTTCTTGGGTCGGCCCTCAAAAAAGAATTCATATTGAAAGGTGTCTGCAGGTTTTGACAACTTTCGATAAGCGATGCAAGTGGTGGTCGCACAGGCCCCCAGGGTAAAGCTCAAAGAGGGGTTGGCGGGCATTTGTTCGGCATACTTGCCCCAATATTTTACCAAGGCGATATTGCTCGGCGCTTTCCATTTTGTAATCCCTTCCAGCACCATGGTTTCATAGATGGGGGGTACAAACGATTTTTCGATCATCGAAAGAATTTTTTTTTGCAAAGATAGGTGTTACGGAACTTGGCAGTGCCGGCCAACGGATTAATTCACTATTTTAGGTGTGATTATACCTTCTGAATTGAAAAAGAAACTCGGCTATATCGTCATAGCGGTCACCGTTTGTTTGGTCATCGGCTTCCTTTCAAGCTTTGCGACGCAGAGTTCGGTCAACGATTGGTACGTAGGTTTGAACAAGCCGGGCTTCAATCCGCCGAATTGGATTTTCGCTCCGGTCTGGACCCTATTGTATATCATGATGGGGGTCGCCGCAGGGATTGTTTGGGCCAAGGGATTTTACCATATTTGGGTAAAAACGGCATTGTACCACTTCGGTTTTCAATTGCTGTTGAATGCCGCTTGGAGCATTGTGTTTTTCGGTTTTAGACAGCCCTTCTGGGCCCTGATCGTTATCCTTACCCTTTTGATCTTATTGCTTTTGACCATCAAATGGTTCCGGGTTGTCAGCAGTCTGGCTGCCCTATTGTTGGTACCCTATTTGTTATGGGTTTGCTTTGCCACCGTTTTGAACTACAAGATTTGGGAACTGAATTAAATGCCTTCAACAGCATTTCAAAATCATCCACTGCATGGAGCCGCACTAAGGAACTTCATTGGCCATTTCAATCAGTTTGATCATGGTCTTATGGTTCCTTGTCGTTGCCGTTACCTTCAATTTTCTTTCCACCAAATTATTATTGAGCTTGGCATTGCCGTAACCCTTCTCGCAGGACAGGTAAACACAATTGTTTGCAATGGCAAATCGCTCATTGTCGAACTTTTCACTGTTGAAGGCCACAATTCGTTCTTGGGCAGGTTTATGGAACAGCAGCACGTAATACAGTTTGGCAAGGTCTACCGTATCGGGTTCACGGTAGGGATTAAGATCAAGAATCCGTGTTAATTCTTTGATGGACAACACTAAAACGGGCACCTCATGGCCAAAGGTTATTTCAATATGCCGCTCTATCGATTGTTGTAGGAATTCAGAATCCGGGCTGTTGGCCTTGAAAACAATATTGCCGCTCTGGATATAAGTCGTGACCGCTTCGAATCCCAGTTTGCACATCATGGAACGAAGCGCTTCCATCTTGATTTTTTTTTGGCCACTTACATTGATGCCGCGCAGTAGGGCGATATAGATTGTCATGATTCTAAAATATTAAATCTTTAGGGCTTTCGGTGTGCTGTAATGCAATAAACCGGCAAACGCCATTGGGGAAAAGCAAGGCTGGTCAATCGATTGCTATTGTTTGTGCGGCGATATAGCCGCTGGTCCATGCATTCTGAAAATTGAACCCGCCAGTAATGGCATCCACGTTGATGACTTCACCAGCAAAAAAAAGATTGGGAAGCAGTTTGCTCTCGTAGGTCTTAAAATTGATTTCTTTAAGATCGACGCCGCCCGCGGTAACGAACTCTTCCTTGAAAGCACTTCTGCCCGCTACCTGAAACTCACATTGTGTCAATTGATCGGCAAGTTGTTGTAATTGTACCTTGGTCACCGATGCCCATTTGGTATCTCCGTCAATGCCCGCTGCCTTGACCAGATTGGTCCATAACCTTCTGGGAACAGCGATGGCCTTTGTGCGCAACACCGTTTTTTTTGACTCTATATCCTTGATTTCCATGAGATAGGACAATACCGATCCCTTATTGTATTCGGGCAACCAATTGACCCTTATTTTAAAGGAATAGTTGAATTCGTTCAAAAGTTTGGCACCCCAAGCCGATAATTTCAAAATGGCCGGCCCGCTTAGCCCCCAATGGGTGACCAAAACCGGTCCTTGGGCCGACATTAATATCTGATCGGCCTTTTGGCTCTTCAGCTGGATCGTGATTTTTGGGTTGATAACCCGTTTGGCCAAAATATCTACCTGTGACTTGGTGCTGACACCGGGAATTCCCTCGATTCTTTCATCCGTTATGTTGAAGGTGAACAAGGAAGGTACCGGTGGTTCTATGGTATGGCCCAATTGTTCCAATAAGCTCCATATTTTGGGATTGCTTCCGGTAGCAACCAGCACCTTTTTAGCCGAATATGTTGCTTTTATGGTCTTTATCTGCCATCCATGTTGGTTTTCGCTATTGGAAATAGGTCGAAAATCTACCACCGAACTATGGCGAAGAACCTGAATGCCCAAACGCTCCGTCTCCTTGATAAATAGGTCGATGATGGTCTGGGAAGAGTTGCTTGTAGGGAACATTCTGCCGTCTGGCTCAATTTTTAATGGGATGCCCCTTTTCTCAAAAAAAGCGACGGTGTCCCCACTACAATAGGTATGAAAAGGGCCCAACAGCTCCTTGGCGCCCCTGGGATAGTTATGGATCAATTCCGCGGGATCGAACTCTGCATGGGTGACGTTGCATCTCCCCCCGCCCGATACCTTTACTTTTTCCAGAACCGATTTGCCCCTTTCGAGAATGGCGATCTTTAATTGGGGATTGGCCTCGGCGATATGAATCGCCGCATAGAATCCGGCCGCGCCCCCACCGATGATGATGACATCGTAATTCAACGTACGCGTTCTGGATAGTTTGTAATAATGCCATCTACCGATAACGCCTTGACAGATGCGATGTCGCCGGGTTCGTTCACCGTCCAGGTATAGATTTTATATCCTTCCTCATGAATTTTATCGGCGACCTCTTTGGTCAAGGTCCTGAAATTGGGGTTGATGGCCTCTGCCTTCAATTCCTTGGCAACAGGAAGCGCCTCCAGAGGATCTGCTTCGGTAAGGATGGCGATGGCCACATTCGGATTGATTCGCCTCATTTCGCGCAGTTCATCCCATTTGAAGCTGGAAATCAGAAAATTATCCGACGACCAACCCCTGTCCTTGATATAGTATTGCATGATGAAATTGACCCTATCGGCAGTATCGCTGCCCTTGAGCTCAATATTCAGCCTTACCTTATTATCGATCAGCTTGAGGACATCTTGCAGCATCGGGATGTGGTGGCCCCCGTCCAAAATCAGTTTTTTAAGATCGAAGATATTGTAATCTTCCACCTTGCCACCACCATTGGTAAGTCGTTCCACGGTATCGTCATGGAAGACCACTATTTCCCCACTGGAAATCTTGAATACATCAATTTCGATGCCGTCGACACCAAGGTCAAGAGCCTTTTGAACCGATGCGAGCGTGTTTTCCGTTTCATGGCCCATGGCACCCCGATGTCCAATAACCTGGGTTTTGTCCATTTGTTTACAACCTAGACATAAAAATAACGAAAGTACTGCTCCAAAATATCTCATCGCCTCTAAATTATAGTTAAGCTTCGTCTGCAAATATACGCGCGGCTTGAACAAAGGAAAAATTGTTGGAGGATTATTATGGGGGCCGATACAATAGGTTTTATTGTTTAACTTACTATTAATCAAACTGATATTAAATTGAGGGATGAAATTGTTAGCACTTTTTTGTTTAACTTTAGCATACAACAACCAATTAAAACATAAACTATGTTCACAAAACAGAATATGCTGGCCACTTTGGCCGGTTTCGCAGTGATGTTTCTGCTGGGCTACGCCATTTGGGGCTTTGCCACTGCAGATTTTTTTGAAGCGCATGCGTTGCAAAACGTCATGAAAGAAACACCCGATATGCTGTTCATCGCATTGGGAAATTTGATCGGTGTCTTTGCCCTAAGCTCGATTTATGGTAAATGGGCCAGGGGCATCCACAGTGCCAAGGAAGGTTTTCAATTTGGCGTATGGGTCGGGATATTTACGGGTTTGGGCATGGGTTTGCTCAATTACGGGACCACGGAAATTATGGATCTGACCGGATATATCGCCGAGGCGGCCATTGAAATTGTCTTCTACGGTATTATCGGCGCCATTATCGCCATCGTCTACAAGGCCACCGCCGTGAAAAAAAGTTGATCTTTTTCGGCTGATAAAAAAAGCCCTTGGAAAATTCCAAGGGCTTTTCTATGGCTTGATTTTATAAATGAACGATTCCAAGGGGTTTAGGCGAACCCTGAATTTTCCAATACCGTTTTCAACCTTTAGCGTCGATTTGCTGCCATAGAGCATATCGATCATTTCGTAATCACCAGGACCTTGGCCCCATTTCTTGATGATGTCTTCGGGCACTTGAAGATCGAACCCAAAGGTGTCATTGGCATCGAAATTGGCAACGATGATCAATTTTTCAGCATCGGACCAGCGAACGAACGAGAGTACCCTAAAATTATAATATTCCGTATTCGCCCTGTTGTAATAATGGATATCTTGGTATGCCCCCATCATTGCCTCACTGTTGATGGTGAAGTTGAGCAATCGCTTATAAAAATCGCGGAGTCCCTTTTCCGCTTGGCTCAATTGCCCGCCATCAAATTTTTTGTCGTTGACCCAGCGTTGATGATGGGGCACCCCTATATAATCAAAAATGGAAGTCCTTGTGGGTTTGCCGAAACCGGCATCCTCGGCGCCGGGCTCGCCCACTTCTTGACCGAAATAGATCATGGTAGGGGAAGTACTGATGGTGGCCGATACCACCATTGCCGGTTTGCCCCTATTGGCGTCGCCCGCGAATTCAGGACTGGCGATACGTTGTTCGTCATGGTTTTCGAGAAAGTGCAGCATATGGTGCTCAATGTCCTTCAAGCCTTCCTGCACCTTCGGGATATGGTCGGTCCATCCATGGCCCTGCATGATATGCTTCAATGAATCGTAAAGTTCCACCTTATCGTAGAGGTAATCCATTTTGCCCATTTGTAGGTACGACCTGTACTGGTCGGGATTGTACACTTCGGCAAGCAGAAAGGCATCGGGGTTCTTGTTCTTGATATGGGAATTCATATAGCTCCAATATTCTACAGGAACCATTTCGGCCATATCGAATCGAAATCCATCGACCCCAAAATCGAGCCAATACAACGCAATATCCTTGAACTTTGTCCAAGAATCGGGAACATCCTTCCCGCTCCAAAATTGAAAATGGGCCGCGTGATCTTTGTTGTGAAAGTCAGCAGGAAGTCGCTCAAAAGCATAGCTCCCATCGGGTCTCACTCCATAATTGATCTTTACGGTCTCATACCAATCGTTGGCGTCGGGTTGTGCCATACGCGAGCCATTGCCCGTCCACTTGGCCGGATTTTCATCAAATTTTCCATCCGACAAAGGATGTGCTGCACCTCCCAAAGGGCGATAACCGTCTTGCCAATTCGGCACCCTAAAAGATTCATTTGGGATGTAATAAAAGTTATTGTTTCGCGCATAGGCCACCTTGTTGTCATCGGTTGCCCCAAAAGGGGCCTTGCCCGAGGGGGTAGAT
>JBATHI010000131.1:0-10272 GCA_049666645.1 Flavobacteriaceae bacterium
GATCCGTTCTGCGCGATCAAATGCTCACAGGCGGTAAAAAAAACCGCGCTTTCATTTTTGTTGTCGCTAAAGGTGATATTCTCCTTGGAGAATTTATCCTTGAGCGCAGGATTCAAAACATAAAAGGCACTGTTTTCCCAGGCATTTTCGTTGATGATTTTTTTTAATGAAAGTGATATTTCGGAAAATGAATCGCAGTAGAGGAATTTGCCGCCATTTTTTTTAAAATGGATGGTAAATTTTTCGTCAACGGGAATGTTAAGGGCGGGCATGTGCTCCCCTCTGGTTTCCGAGGTTGTCTTGGAACCCTTCTTTTTACCGCCTCCAAATAATTTGTCGAATATTCCCATGTAATGATCGCACGATTCGGGCCGTTATTAGGACCGATCTGATCGACGCTGCTTATTTTTTTTCTTCTTCGACTTCTTCGGACGTACTTTCGGTATCCACTCCTGCCGCCACGTTTTTCAATATTTCCTGGCCTTGAGCATCAAACTCCTTGTCAAAAGGTCGCCTACCGAATATTTTTTCAAGGTCTTCCTTAAAAATCACTTCTTTTTCCAATAGGCGCTCGGCCAAGATAGTCAACTTATCCTTGTTTTTTTCAAGCACTTCGATGGCCCTGGCATATTGTTCTTCGATCAATTTCGAAATTTCCTTATCGATTTTTTGCGCCGTGTCTTCGCTATAGGGCTTGGAAAAGCCATAATCGGTTTGGCCGGAAGAATCATAGTAGGTAATGTTGCCTATTTCATCATTAAGGCCATAAACGGTGACCATGGCACGTGCTTGTTTGGTCACTTTTTCCAAGTCGCTCAGCGCTCCGGTCGATATTTTATCGAATATGACCCGCTCGGCGGCCCTTCCCCCAAGGGTGGCACACATTTCATCCTTCATTTGTTCCGGGCGAACGATCAATCGTTCTTCCGGCAAGTACCATGCGGCTCCAAGCGATTGCCCCCTGGGCACGATGGTGACTTTAACCAAGGGTGCTGCATGTTCGAGCATCCAACTTACCGTGGCATGGCCAGCCTCATGATAGGCAATGGTCCTTTTCTCACCGGGCGTAATGATTTTGTTCTTTTTCTCAAGGCCACCCACGATCCTGTCTACGGCATCGAGGAAGTCTTGTTTGGAAACCGCCTTTTTTTCTTTTCTTGCCGCGATCAAGGCAGCCTCATTGCAAACGTTGGCAATATCCGCTCCTGAAAAACCGGGGGTCTGCCTGGCCAGAAAATCGAGGTCCAAGGTCTCCGCGGTTTTGATGGGTCTTAAATGGACCTCAAAAATTTCTTTTCGTTCCCTGATATCCGGAAGGTCGACATAGATCTGGCGATCGAACCTTCCCGCCCTCATGAGCGCCTTATCGAGAACATCGGCACGGTTGGTCGCTGCCAATACGATCACGTTGGTATTGGTGCCAAAACCGTCCATTTCTGTCAAGAGCTGGTTCAAGGTGTTTTCCCTTTCATCGTTTGAACCGGTAAAATTGTTTTTTCCCCTGGCCCTTCCGATCGCATCGATCTCATCGATGAAGATGATGGCGGGAGATTTGTCTTTTGCCTGTTTAAAAAGGTCACGTACCCTGGATGCACCGACCCCGACGAACATCTCCACAAAGTCAGATCCTGAAAGTGAAAAGAACGGTACTTTGGCTTCCCCTGCCACGGCCTTGGCCAATAGGGTCTTGCCCGTTCCCGGAGGTCCGACCAGTAATGCCCCTTTGGGGATCTTCCCGCCCAAGGAGGTATATTTATCCGGGAATTTTAGAAATTCTACGATTTCTTCCACTTCTTCCTTGGCGCCTTCGAGTCCGGCCACGTCCTTGAAGGAGGTCCTGGTATCGGTTTTTTCATCGAAAAGTTTGGCTTTCGACTTGCCGATATTGAATATCTGTCCGCCAGCGCCACCACCGCCACCGCCCGACATTCTGCGCATCAGGTAAATCCAGATTCCGATGATCAGAATAAAGGGAAGGATATTGAGGAATAAATTGCCGATGATATTCGATTCTTTATCGAATTCGACCACGGTGTCAAGGTTGTTCTCTTTTTTACTATCGGTGATCTCCCTTTGGAATATCTGTAAATCCCCATAATCGAGAATGTATTGTGGCACCGCCCCGGTGGCCGGGAGCAATGATTTTTGAGCGACCTCTTTATGGACATCTTTCAGGAGCGCCTCATCGGTAAGAAAGACTTTGGCCTGATTGGTGTTGGTAATGATCAATATTTTACTGATATCACCGTTCCTTAGGTATTCTTGTAGCTCGGAAGTAGTCGTTTTTTTGGTGCTCGCAAAATTTTCACTGCTTAAAAATTGAAAACCGATCAACATGATGATAATCAACCCATATATCCACCACGAACTGAATCTTGGTTTTTTTTGACCTGTATTATTTTCTTTTGCCATTTTTTTTAGTTTATGCTACTTTCCACCAGTGTAACCTTGGCATCTCCCCAAAGTCCTTCGATGTCATAGAATTCCCTGATGTGTTTTTGAAAAACATGTACCACTACGTTGACGTAATCCATGAGTACCCACTCGGCATTGTCCCCGCCTTCGACATGCCAAGGTTTATCCTTGATAGCTTTGCTTACTGTTTTTTGGATAGATCCGACTATTGCGTTTACATGCGTATTGGAAGTTCCATTACAAATGATAAAGTAGTCACATACTGTATTTTCTATTGCCCTAAGGTCGAGTAAATTTATGTTTTGTCCTTTTACTTCTTCAATGCCCTCTAAGATCAATGCAATTAGCTCATCAGCGCTCGCTTTCTTTTTTTGCATTCAATAATTTTAGTTTTTACAAAGTTATTATTTTTTTGTTCTTTTAAACCTAGTTTTTAAGAATAGATTAAAGATTACTTAACCACACTTCCTGTGCGAATAGTCAAACTTGATGCCATAGATTCGACCAACACCTACCTAAAGGGTCTGATGCAATCCGAAACCTTGGAGGATTTTACTGTGGTAACGGCCAACCACCAACAATATGGACGAGGCCAAATGGGCTCCAAATGGAAGTCTGAACCTGGATTGAACCTGATTATGAGCGTTTTAAAACGTTTCGACTCCTTTCAGGCCCAAGAACAATTTTTTCTGGTGGTGTGGGTTTCATTGGCCGTTCTGGATGCCCTCAAAAGTTTTGAAATACCGAATTTAAGCATCAAATGGCCCAACGACATAATGTCAGGAAACCGGAAAATTGGTGGCATCCTGATCGAAAACAGCCTTAAGGGCCCCAAAATACAATCGGCAGTTATCGGTGTGGGTTTGAATGTGAACCAATCCGAATTCGTCGATTTGCCCAATGCGACCTCCATGAAGCTGTGTTTTGGACGGGATTATGAAATAAATGAAGTATTGGAGGCCGTTCTACGAAATTTGCAACAGGGCTTTATAACCTACGAAAAGGAAGGGCCAGTTACCCCATGGACGCTTTATGAGGAACATCTTTTTGGAAAGGACCGCGAATGCAAATTCCTGATCGATGGGGATCGAATGGTGTATGGCAAGATCAGGGGTGTTTCGGCTGAGGGAAAACTGCAAATAGCCCTTGAAAATGGGGTCTTAAGGACTTTTGGTTTAAAGGAAATCAAATTGCTGCTTTAAAGGCCTATATTAGGAATAAAGGTCAATAACTTGGGGCCGTGGTCATATTTTAGCGAGGTTCTCTGCCAAAGTACCCATAAAATTGGTAATCGGATGTTTGACCATCATGGCCATCATCGCATTGAATTCACCCTCAAAACTCAAGGTGACCTCACTGTGTCCCACAGCGGTTTCGGCTATATTGGCCGTAAGGGTAAAGGGCAGTTTCCCACTGGCGGCCCCTAGCACTATTTGACTCTCGGGGGTTTGCTGTTTCCGTTCGAGGACGATTTCGGGCATGCCGCTGAGTTGAAAAAGAAATCTGTCGTCACTGAGTACCTCAAATTTGGTGATCGAATCTGGCATCAGTTTCTCAAAATTCTTCAGGTCGTTCAAAAATTGATAAACTTCTTTTTGGCCCTTGGCCAATGCTTTCGTAGGTGTTTCTAAGTACATTTTATTTTTGTTTCCAGCTTGCCGGGTTGGCGCGCCATTCCCTCAAAGTGCTGAGTTGTACCTCGCTGATATAATCGCTTTCGGATGCTTGTTGTATCAGGTGTTCATAATCGCCCAAGGTATATAGTTCCAAGCCGTGTTTTTTGAAATTCGCCTCGGCAATGTCGAAGCCATAGGTGAAAATGGCAAACATGCCCTTGATCTTGGCCCCGGCAGCGTTCAACGCCTTCACGGCATTCAGGCTGCTTTGGCCCGTGCTTATAAGGTCTTCGATGACCACGACCGTCTGATTCGGTTCAAGCAGCCCCTCGATCTGGTTTTGGCGCCCATGTGATTTTGCCTCGGGCCGCACATAGATGAACGGAAGGCCCAGATAATCGGCCACCAGTGCCCCTATGCCGATAGCTCCGGTAGCTACGCCGGCGATGATGTCGGGCTTGCCATAAATCGTTTCCAGCTGCTTGGCGATTTCTTCCCTGACAAAGTTTCGGATAGTGGGATAGGAAAGGATGATCCGATTGTCACAGTAAATCGGGGATTTCCATCCGGAAGCCCATGTAAATGGATTTTCCGGTTTCAATTTAATTGCATTAATTTGCAGCAGGAGCTCTGCTGTTTTTTTAGCGGTGTACTTGTCCAAAACCATGTCGCAAATGTATAAAGTTTTTGTTAATGATCTGCCCCTGATTTTGACAAATAAGCTCTCAGAAACCGCAAGCGGCGAATATTTCCTGTTGAACCAAGACGCCATCAAAGCAGCCATAACGGCTTTGAACAAGAACAAACTACAGGTGGCCTATGTCTACCATCCGAACCACGAGGAAATACTTAAGAAGTTCTGTAAAAAAATACCCTTGGAAAGGGCAGCGGGCGGCGTGGTGACCAACAAAGCGGGCAAAGTGCTGTTCATTTATCGCAATGATAAATGGGATTTGCCCAAAGGTAAACTGGATAAAGGGGAGACCTTTGAGGCATGCGCACTTAGGGAAGTGGCCGAGGAAACCGGCGTACAAGATTTGGTATTGGAAAACTTTCTTAAGACCACGTATCACGTTTTCAAAAGCAACGGCAAATACAAACTCAAGGAGGTGCATTGGTACGCCATGCGAACTACCTATTCGGGCCCGTTGGTTGGGCAGGCCAACGAGGGAATCGTTAAAGTAAAGTGGAAAGGGCCTGAAAAAATCAAGAAAGCCCTTGAGAATTCCTACACGAACATCAAGATTTTATTTGGGGACTAATCAGAATCCTGAGCGTCGGCCTCCCTATGGAAAAACCTATAAACCGGGTATTGCAAAAAGGCCTTTTCAGAATGTTCGCTCCGGGTGTAGAGCCAATCCAACTGGGCATACCAATCGTTTGCAAAACTGGGATCGCTGCTTTTCTTCGTTAGGAAGGAATCCTTTACCACGGCATTTTCATTCAATATCTTTAGGGCCTCATCCTCAAAAACATAGGGAGAAAACCCTTCTTTCCTTTGTAATATCGTATCAAAAAAATTCCAGTTGAAAAAAGAATCGGTAGCTTCAGGTTCCAAGGTTTCCAAAATATAGCGAATGCCTTCTTGGTCGGTCGGAATCAAATAATCCCCTTCAACAAAGGCCACATTTTGGTTACTTTCGGCAACCCTGGTCTGGAAATGGGGGTAATGGCCCTCATAGGCTTCCTGCGCAGTGCGATAGGCAGCAATTTTATAACTGCCGACTACCATCAAGGTGTCATTCATCAAAGTTTCGAAATAAATCTTATTGGCCGTCATGCGTTCCATAATCTCTCCATGCTCCTTTTTAACGATATAAGCTGTTGGAATGCGGATCGAATCGGAGGCTACCATATAATTTCTGTAGACCACCTTTTCTACAAAAGGTTTGTCGTGGTCGTACCTCAACCTGGGAAAGCCGGTAACCTCGCTCAGTAAGGTATCGGCCTGATAGCCCTTAAAATCGAGAATGCTCTGGCGGGTCGAATCGATGGCCCACTGTGTGGGATAATGGGTCCACCCTAGATGCCTTGTCAAGGCCTCCTTGCGCAGTGCTTTTATCTTTGTTCCATCGGTTTCGGCGATACCGATCATTTGTTTCATCAGTTCATAAGTGCCCTCAACTCTTTGTTTGTAGGGCTTCAGCATATGGGTTTCCACCATCATTCCAAGGGTGTTCCATAAAGCGGTATAACCCGTGGAGTATCTTGGATGATCGATAAACTGTGAAAACCCATGATCGGGCGGGGCATTGTGAACGTTGACATAGGGTGTGATGTCCCATTTTTCATCGGCCAATCGCTTCACCAGATTCGGCATCATTTCTTCATTCAGGTAAGTACCCAGGTCGCCCCCCAATTTGTTGTGCTGGGTAAAGAGGTGGGTTAGGGTATATTGGTAATCTGCCCCATTGCTCACATGGTTGTCGATAAAAATATCGGGATTCACCAAGTGGTAAATGGAGGCGAAGGTTTTGGCATTTTTACTGTCGGCTTTGATAAAATCACGGTTCAGGTCATAGTTTTTGGCGTTGCCCCTGAAGCCATAGGAAATCGGGCCATTTTGATTTGTCCTGGTGCCGGTGTTCCTGTTCAGCGCCCCACCGATGTTGTAGATCGGAATGGAAACAAGGACCGTATTTTTAGGCGTATCCAACTTGCCGGTGGCCAAATCGCGGATGAGCATCATCGTGGCATCGATGCCGTCGCTTTCACCGGGATGGATGCCATTGTTGATCAGAATGATCGTTTTGGTGGCCGCTACCTTCTTAAAATTGAAATCACCCTCGGGATTATAGGTCACGATATGCAAGGGATAGCCACTATCGGTTTCCCCTATGGTCTGAAAACTTATTTCCGGGAATTCCTTGGCCAGGCGAATATAGAAATCGATGACCTGTTCGTAAGTGGCCGTCTCGGTACCGCCGGAATTTTCGAAATCTGTGGGAAAACTCCCTTTTTTATCCTCTTTCTTGGTCTCGCATGAAAAAAGAAGCAAAACGATCACGAAGGCAATATTGATTTTCATGGAAATGGTTCGATTAGCTATCCCAAAGGATCCACAACTTCGAAAATAGTGGAAATGCACCGGTTTAATCCATTTTTTTGGAAGGTGCCTTCCTGGTCTGGTCAAAGAGGATAGGAATAGTCCTTAAAATTAAACAAAAAATTCAGTTTCAGGAATCATGCCACTTTGGTAATTTCGGAAATGCCGTCTTTTTTGATCGGTTTGTTGTTGAAGGTGATCGTGTGGTGAGATCTGGTGCTGTACCATTTCCATTTGTCGCGGTCTACCACATCAATGGAAGAGGTGACGATATTCACCCGAATCTTATGTGGGATGTTAAGGGAGATGAATTCTTCCAGGAACTGCCATCCGTCCATGATGGGCATGTTAATGTCCAAAAAAATGACTTCAGGCAATAAAGCTTTGTTTGCAAGGGTGCGCTTTATTTGGTCAATGGCCAATTTGCCGTTTTCATAAGTTGATATTTCATCGCATTGTACCACGAAACTCAATAATTTTTTTATGCCAAAAACCGTAATGGGATCATCATCGATGATGTAAATTGCGCTAATTTTCGTCATTAAAATAAATGTTAAATGTAGTTCCTACGCCTACTTTGCTTTTGGTTTCCACTTTTCCGTTCATGGCCTCGATCTGGTTCTTGGTGATGTACAGGCCAATTCCCCGGGCATCTTTGTGATTGTGGAAGGTTTTGTACATGCCAAATAATTTGTCGCCATATTTTTTGAGATCAATGCCCAAACCGTTGTCTCGGATCGACACTACTGTATATTTTCCGGATTTGGCCGCGCTCAGGGTAATAATCGGATTTCTCGACGGCTCTTTGTATTTTACGCCATTGGTGATGAAATTCATGAGAATGCTTTCCAGATAGGCTGGAATGACGCTGATGACCACATCATCGGCAATCCTATTGATAACTTTCGCATTGTTGTTTTTGAGAAAGGCGGCAAGGTTTGATTCTACTTTGGCCAGGGTTTCATTGAGGACCGTTGGTTTTTTGTCGAGATTTGTATTGGTATTGATGGCCACCACTTCATTGAGGTTCTCCAGAGTCTCCAAGAGATTGTCGGAGGCTTCCACCAACATTTTGGTAAGGTTTTCCCGTTCATTCCCATTTTGTTCGTTGACCAGAAAGTCCAATAACATTGAAAAATTGGCCGAATGCGAGCGAAGGTTATGGGATACGATATGGGCAAAATTGATCAACTTCTTGTTCTGCATGGAAGTCACATTGATCAAGTCTTTCAATTCTTCCTCTTTTTGTTTCAAACGGCTTATATCTAGGCTGATTCCGATCAGGCCATTGGCTGATCCGTCGTCGCCAACCAAGGGTATTTTTGAGGTGAGGAAGGTAGTGACACTGCCATCTTTTCTGATACTGATGGTTTCTTTTCCCAAAATGGGCGTTAAGGAATTGATGACCTTCAGGTCCTCATCCCTAGAAATTTGGGCCATTTCTTTATCGTAAAGGTCAAAATCGTTTTTGCCCAAAAGCTCTGTCGCATTTTTTACCCCCAAATAGTCGCATTCCGATTTGTTGACCAATACTTTTTTTGAATCCAGATCTTTGATAAAAACATTGAGGGGCAGATTGTCGATCAATGTTTTGAGCAGTTGCTCGTTCTCTTTTGTTTTTATATCTGCGAGTACCTCTTCATTAATATCCTGAATCGTGCCCAGAAGGCCTAAAAAAATCCCGTTCTTGAATATGGGTTTTCCTGAGGCGATTACCCATCTTTCGTTTCCTTTGGCCGTGATGAGCTGTAGTCTTTCACTGAAGGCAATTCCCTCTCTCATGGCTCGTTCAACGGCCATGGAAATCGTATTTCTGCTATGCCCTTGTTTATAAAAGTCGATGGCCGTATCTATATCGGGCTCGAAGTCAAGGGGCACTTCATGAATGCGTTTGGTACTATCGGACCAGGTCAGCTCCTGGTTGATGAAATCCAAATTCCAACTGCCAATATTGGCAATTTCAGTTTTTTCGTTAAAAAGTAGGTTCTGTAGCTCCAGATTGAGTTCATCGTTTACCTTTTCGGTTACATCTTCAGTCTGTATGATGACCCCAATGACATTTTCCCTTTCATCGTACCAGGGTACATTGCTCCACTCGAACCAACGATCTTTCTGTTCGGTATCCAAAAAGCGTTCCTTGCCGTTCACCACAGCTTTCCCCTTAAGGCAGTCGTTCAAGACCTTTTGCCAGTTTTTGTGATCGCCTTTGAAAAGGGTAAAAATCTTCCTGCCAAAAACATCCCGATCTGGAAAGTTGAAGTATTCAATCCATTTGTCGGAGGCATGAACCACTTCCAATTTACGATTCAGAAAAGCGGTCGCGATAGGCAACTGTTTCACCAAATAATTATTGGTACCTGTTTGGGTCCCCTTTAACATATTGTTGTAATTTCCTACTAATGTAAAGCGATTATTCAACTTTTATGAAGGTTTGTTGTGAATGGTCCAATTTACGTTGTGTGCTCTCGATAACTGTTGGAAAACATATAAATATACGAAAATTCCTACAAATATATGGATTAATTTTTGGGATGGAAAAAGAGGCCGTATTGTGCGGGAATCACCTAAAAGGACGCTTTTTTAGCCTGACCTACCGTTTGACCCTCACCGAATCGGGTACCAGTCCGGTGTAGTCCCCTCCGTTTTTGATGACATCCCTAACAATGGAAGAGCTGATGTAAGATTTTCCGGAGGAGGTCAATAAAAATACGGTTTCGATTTCGGAAAGTTTTCGGTTGGTATGTGCAATGGCTTTTTCGAATTCGAAATCGCCAGGATTTCTTAAGCCCCTAAGGATGAAATTCGCGCCGATTTTCTGACAAAAATCAACCGTAAGGCCCTTATAGGTCATCACCTTTATCTTGGCCTCATCCTTAAAGGCCTTTTCGATAAAGCCCTGCCGTTCGGCAAGGGTGAACATGTATTTTTTGTCGGCATTGATCCCTATGGCGATCACGAGTTCATCGAATAGGGTGATGCCCCGTTGGATAATGTCGTAATGGCCCAAGGTGAGCGGGTCAAAGGAACCTGGGAAAATGGCACGTTTGGTCATGTTACTATATTGCGCAACCCAAAGTTAGTCAATTCTTGCGTAAGGCCTCAACAATGGCGCTTTCGAATAGTTTCGAAAAGCCGATTCCCGCTGCTTTGGCCTGTTTGGGTAAAATACTCTCGGTGGTCAGGCCGGGGGTGGTG
>JBATHI010000132.1:0-14884 GCA_049666645.1 Flavobacteriaceae bacterium
GTCGTATTCTCTACCTCGAAGACAACGGTGCCCTCGATAACCCTTTCGGAGAATATATTATCGCTGAAGGCATCAAAATTAAAGTCGCGGGTATAAAAAGTGTTTTGTGTCACCAGGTTGATTGCCCTTTCCGGTGCTTCCACATAAAGAATACTGGCTTCGATGATCGGTTCCAGATTCAAGGCCTGGTACTGGTCGAAATCCTGTTTTTCCGAACAGGAAAGGAGGAGGACAGAAAAAACTACGCCCAAACCCATTTTATTTAGCACTTTCTTCATTATCGAACGCTTTGAGAACGCACCCAAATGGTGCAAGAGTGTTTCTCAAATAATAACTCTACAAATAGTCTTTTATTTCACTTAGACTATGGATCATCTTGCAAAAATCGTGCTTTGGTTCGTTATTGGGATTAAAATGCAAGGTATGGAAGCCAACGGCAAGGGCGCCTTGAATATCGGCTTCCAGACTGTCGCCGATCATCATGGATCGTCGTTTTGAGGTTTTTGCCCTATCCAATGCCATTTCAAAAATAATCGGGTTGGGCTTTTTTACACCCGCCATTTCCGAATTGATGATCTGTTGAAAATAGCCATGAATATTGGCATTTTTAAGTTTTTTGTCCTGTATTTCCTGGAATCCGTTGGTAATGATATGGAGTCGGTAATTGGGCCTGAGGTAATCCAACACCGAAACGGTATCGGGAAAAAGATGGTTGAACGAGGACAAGTGCCTGATATAGTCTTCCGCCAAGGCATGGATGGTCTTGTCGGGAACCGGGTATTTCAAAGCATCGAAGACCGATTTCAACCGTTGGTATCGCAAATCTTCCTTGGTAATCCTTTCCTCCCTGTACAGCTTCCAAAATGCAAGATTGGCGGGGACATATACCGCCAAAAAATCATTGAGGTCTACCCCTATTTGATGTTCGCCCAAAATTTTCTCAAAAGTAAGGGCAGAATTTTTTTCAAAGTCCCACAGGGTATGGTCCAAATCGAAAAAAACGTCTGTCACGATGTCCCTATACATGATACGCGCTTAATACAGCTTCGTAGAGTTCCATCCAATTTACGGGATTGGAACTGCCGAGCAGTTCATTGGAAAAAATGGTCACCAATTCCCCGTTGACCCCTTTTACCTCCCTATAAAGTCCTTCGATCTGCCCCATGATTTCTTCTTTGCCCTTGTTGTTGGGAAAGGCATAATCGTGAACCGCAAAGGGATGCAGCTTAATGGGTTGTTGAATTTCCAAATTGATATCGTAAAAATAGAAGGGCGTGCAAGTCGATGCCCTAAAACCTATTTCGTGGGTATATCCCATGGTGTAGTCATCGGTAAATTCTGCTTCCACCAAATTGCGGTAGGTTTGGGGCACATCTACCCGGTTATAACGCATGCGGGAAATATCAATGGGCCTGTGGACCACGTTCGACAGTTGCTTTTTTTCCTTTTTGAGCAGCTCTATGTCTCCAAATGAACTGTAGGAAGCCGCTAAGGCGACGGCGCTGTAGTCTGCGATCGACTTGATCAAAAACCTGAAGCGGTTGCTATGGGGCGAGACGTTCTTGTCGAAAGTGGAATAGTCTGCAAATTGAAAAAAGAACATGCTTTCGACCCCATACTTTTTATGGAGCTCTATCAATTGTGAAAAGTTATCGTAAGGGTCGCTCGTTGGATCTATCCACGATTTCACCCGCTCCACAAGGCGTTTTGGCTTGAAGGTGAACAAGTCCATGAAGAATCCCGCGCCGCCCCTTAAAAAACCGCGATGCGCATAGCAATGCGAAGTCGTTACATCGATGATGGAGGTATACCGGTATTCCCTCTTCCCATGTTCCAGATTCGGAAACCGTAGCTTGAGTACTTCCAAAAATTTGAATGCCAAAAGATCGACCACGGGCAACTTGAGAAAACCGTGCTTGAATGCCATGCTCTCGGTCGGGGGAAATCTACCGTGAATATCCTTCACATGGGGCAGGTATTCTTCGTACCTGCTCAGCAGATAGAAACAGGCAGAAAAAATGTCGTAGGGAATATTGGAGCGCTCCCCGGCAGTAAAGAAGCATGGAACACCATCCCAATTCCCCACATTGATTTGAAGATCGTTGATTCCCTTTTCGAACAACAGATCGTTGCTTCTGATGAAAAACTCGTTCTGCAATGGCTGTTTGGTATAGGTGATCTTAGGGCCGTTATGTTTGATGAAGTCTTCGACCTTGGTCGTGAACAGGATTTCAATGCCCAATATCCTAGTCAGGATATGCTTCATGATATAACTGAAGCGAGGTGTGATCTTATGGGTATAAACGAGCAACATAGGCTATACTTCCAAATTCCTATAGGAAATTCGTATAAATTGGGTCCGATCCTAGAGTGCGTTTTCGTCGGCAAAACTAAAATATTCCTTTTGGGTAACGATCAAATGATCCAATATTTTTATATCGAGGGCTTCCGCCGCCAATTTTAATTTTTGGGTAATGGATCTATCGGCTTCACTGGGCTTGAGTGTGCCAGAGGGGTGGTTGTGTGCCAGTATTAGTGCCACAGCGCCCAATTCGATTGCCTGTTTCATGGCGATACGCACGTCGACCAAAGTGCCCGTAAGGCCACCTTTGCTCAGTTGGGCGGTAAAGAGTATTTTATTGGCATTGTTCAGGTACACGATCCAAAATTCCTCATGCAAAAGGTCGCCCATAATGGGCTGGAGATGTTCAAAAGCATCACGGCTGCTACCGATTTTGGTTATTTTCAATGCCCCTTCACCCCTTCTTCGGCGCCCTATTTCCAATGCCGCCGCGATGGTGACGGCCTTTGCCTCCCCTATCCCCTTGAACTTCATTAATTGCTTGATGCTCAGTTTGCCCAGTTCCCCAAGATTGTGGTTAGCCGATGCCAGCACTCTTTTCGAGAGGGCAACGGCACTTTCATCCTTGCTGCCCGACCCGATCAAAATGGCGATCAACTCCGCATCCGAAAGTACCGAACGGCCTTTCCGCAGCAATTTTTCCCTGGGTTTGTCGTCATCGGACCAGTACTTGATCGAGAAGGAATTAGGTTTTTCGGCCATTGGTTAAAGATAAGAAACTAATAATTTTATCGTAATTTTCGAACTTAAAATCGCTTCCCAAAATCATGAGATCAATCTTTGAGCCCGACACTTTGGAAGAATTGCTGAAACGAATCGACGCCCTTGACGAAAATGCCCAAAGGCAATGGGGCAAAATGAGTCTTGGACAGATGCTATGGCATTGTCAATTTCCTTTGGCCCTTGGCATTGAAAACAAGATTTCAAGAAAAAAGCCCAATCCATTGGTGCAATGGTTCTTTAAAAAATCGATGTACAACGATAAACCATGGCGCAAGAATCTTCCGACTTCCCCAAGGATCAAGGCCAGGGAACCCAAAGGGTTTGCCGAAGAACTGCCCAAACTCAGGAAGCTGGTCGAAGATTTCCATCAATTGAAAACCAGGGAAAACTGGAATCCCCATCCTTTGTTCGGCAAACTGGGCAAAGCACAATGGGGCATGATGCAATACAAACATTTAGACCACCATTTAAAGCAGTTCGGGGTTTAAAAAACCCGGAATACGATCCAAAATTTGAAGGAACAATGAAATACCCTCCAAAACATCATCAGGAAAGCGACTTCAACAATGTAATCGAGGTGGTCAAAAATTTTCCATTTGGCACCCTGATTACCGTCAAGGGAAACGAACCGCTCATCACGCACATTCCCATCGTGTATGAACAGGATGGAAGCGCCTATGGAAAGCTGGTGGCCCATATCGACAAATTCAATCCTCAAGTGGCCACCCTTACCGAAGGCGCTGTGGTCACCGCCGTATTTTATGGCCCCGATTGCTATATTTCACCATCGGTATACAGCAGCAGGCAATTGCCTACCTGGAACTATATTTTTGCCCATTTAAAGGGAACCGTGAAATTGCTGACCGACAAGGAATCCGTAAAACGGACGATGGTACGCATGACCGCCTTCTTGGAAGGTGAAAATCCCAAGTACGTACTATCGCAGGAAGATTCGAGAATGGAGGGCCTGATCGATTATATCGTAGGCTTTGAAATCGAGATTACCGATTGGGAAGGCAAATTTAAATTTTCACAGGACAAGTTGAAAAAAGACGAAGACTTGGCCAAAAAAGCCCTGATTGAAAGTCAGCAGAAAGATATATCCGATTTTGTCGACAGGATCTATGCCAACCACAGGAACGCCCAAAAGGAACTACCATAAGTGCTTGTTCACGAGCGTATTTACATCCGTTTTTTTGTGCTGAAGCGCCATGGGTTCCCGGCTTTGTTTCACCGTTCTGGTTTCCACCAAAATGACATTCGAGATACACAACATAAAAGCCATCAAAAAAATCGAGATAGCTCGTTTAAGCCTCCAGGACAGGAACTTTTTCAAGCTTTTGTTTTTTAATTTTGACAACCATAAATTTGGTCAAATCTGGGTCCAATATTTTAAGCACCCACAACGATCCGGTTGAACGGAAAACGGATCAAGCCAAGATCTTTTGTTTCAAAGCCCCCAAATCAAGGCCCCCATAGTTTCCGGAGCTCATTAAAAGCAACACACTATCTTCAAAATTTTGTTGAAACAGATAGTCGCGAAAGGCCTCGGCCTCCGTAAAGACAATGAGGTCATTGCGGTCGAAGGCCTCGGCTATCTGTGCCGGACTTACCGCCGAGAGACGCTTGATTTTTACCGATTCAGGCAAATAAAAGACCACTGCGGTGTTTGCATTGTCGAGCGTTCCCTTGTATTCCTTCAGGAATTCGGGATTAAAACTGCTGTAGGTATGGAGTTCCAAACAAGCGATGAGCCTTCGGTCTGGGAATTGTTCCCTGACCGCCATGGTAGTGGCTGCTACCTTGCTGGGCGAATGGGCAAAATCTTTATAGGCCACGGCAGATTTATGCTCCGCTATTTTTTCGAGACGTTTGGAAGCCCCTTTAAAAGAAGCGATCGCCTCATAGAAGTCGGCTTCATCGACCCCCATGTTCTGACAGATCCACTTTGCGCCGGCAAGATTGCCCAGATTATGCTTCCCAAAAATTTCCATCGGCATCGGGCCTTCGGGGGTTTCCAGAAACGTTTGTCCGTTTTCCACAAAATAATCCGGCGTTCGATAGGGAAATTTTCGAATGGCGCCTTGGCTCGATTCCACCAATCTTTTCACCTCAGGATCTTCGGCATTATAGGTAATGCTCCCGCCCTCTACGATGCCATCGATAAAAATCCGGAACTGTTCCACATAATTTTCAAAAGTGGGAAAAACATTGATGTGGTCCCAAGCGATTCCGCTCAGCAAGGCAATATTCGGACGGTACAAGTGGAATTTTGGCCTCCTGTCTATGGGCGATGACAGATACTCGTCTCCCTCCAAAACCATAAAATCATTTTCTTCGGTCAGGTGCACCATTCTGTCGAACCCTTCCAATTGTGCCCCGACCATATAGTCGACCGACCGGTTGTGGTATTTCAGCACATGCAAGATCATGGAAGTGATCGTCGTTTTGCCATGGCTGCCACCGATGACCACCCTGGTCTTGTTCTTTGCCTGCTCATATAGAAATTCGGGATAGGAATATATGGTGATTCCCAATTCCTGGGCCCGGAGCAATTCAGGGTTATCGGCCTTGGCATGCATGCCGAGGATCACGGCATCCAAATTCCGGTGGATTTTTTCGGGTAACCAACCGAATTGCCCGGGCAACAGGCCTTGTGCGGCCAACCTTCCGGCAGAAGGCTCGAAAATGACATCGTCGCTTCCGGTGATCCCGTATCCCTTTTGATGAAGCGCCAAGGCCAGGTTGTGCATGGCACTGCCACCTATGGCGATAAAATGAATTTGCATGGTTCAGGTTTTATCGATCAAAGATAGGCATTGAAAAGAGCAACAACAACAGCCCAAATCCCGATTCATATTTTTATCTTAGTCGGAGAAAATCTGCGATGGACTATAACTTGAACCACATTGCCCCGAAAGAGATCATGCCCGGTTACCATGGCAAATTGATCCATGCCGAAAACATGAGCATCGCCTTTTGGGAAGTAGCCAAAGGCGCAACCGTTCCCGAACACTCCCATAAAAATGAACAACTGATGCAGGTGTTGGAAGGGGAGTTCGAATTCACCCTCGATGGCGTCACCAAATTATACTGTCCGGGGGATCTCGTCGTAATTGCGCCTAATCAAAAACATAGCGGCAGGGCATTGACCCCCTGTAAATTGATGGACGTTTTTAGTCCGGTTCGTGAAGAATACAAATAAAGGGCAAAAAGCCTTCCAACAACCCAAATATGAACATATCCCTAAAAGGAAAGAGGGCCCTGGTCGGGGCAAGCAGCGGAGGCATAGGCGAAGCCATCGCCAGGCAATTGGCCGATAGCGGGGCCAGTGTGACCCTGATGGCCAGAAATGAAAAAAAAATGAAGGCCGTATTAAGCGATTTTCCCAAAGGTGAAGGGCAGTCTCACGGTTACCTATTGGTCGATTTTTCGGATTTTGACGCTTTTGAAAAGACGATAACCGACTTCTTCAAGGCCAATACGATCGATATCCTGGTCAACAATACCCAAGGCCCAAGAGCCGGTTCGGCCTTGGAAGTTTCCATTGCTGATTACCAACAGGCGTTCGACCTGCTGTTCAAAACCGTGGCTTTGACCACTGAATTGGCGTTGCCACATATGATCGCCAAGAAGTGGGGCCGGATCATCAATGTCGCTTCCGTTTCCGTCAAGGAACCATTGTCTTATTTGGCCTTGTCGAACAGTATTCGCTCTGCAATGGTCACTTGGGCAAAGACCCTGGCAACGGAGGTCGCCGCTCATCAGATTACGGTGAACAGCTTGCTCACAGGCTATTTTGATACCGAACGGATCGCACAGCTTAATGCCAAAAAGGCATCGCAACTTGGAATCCCGAAATCTGAAGTAAGGGCAGATATGGAGGCCCGTGTTCCGGCAAAACGTATCGGAAAACCTGAAGAATATGGGTATTTGGTGGCCTTTTTGGCCTCGGACAAGGCATCTTATATCACGGGTTCACAAATCCCCATTGATGGCGGCCTGTTAAAATCGCTTTAAGCTTGTGCAGTAGGGCCAATCGGTAAGACGTACAATATCCCTTTCAGGCCAATATCGCCAAGGTTCAACGCCTAATTTTTGGCGGATATTTGGCGAGTACCTTATCTACCACTTCCTTGAGTTGGAGCTCCTTATCGGCCGGGGTCCCCTTTTCCCTAAAATTGGCCACGCTGATGGCCTGCCAAAAAAGGGCATCCTTTTGATTGTCGACAAAGTCAAATGCAATTTCACGTTGCAACTTGTTTCCACTAACCGGTATTCCCACCGAAACCCCTCCGCCAACGTTTCTGCCCGTACCCCCGAGGCCTACCCCTACCGCACTGTTCTGTGGGGCCTGAAAAACGGTGCTTTTGATATTGATATAAAAATCGGGCTCTTCGGACAGCAGCATTCCTTTTTCCCTCAGTTTCGCATCCAATACCTGCAACAATCTTTTGGTATCAAAATCGTTCATTCCGGTATCCATGTCAGGATAGTAGTTATAGGTATTGTAGTTGCTGAAATTGGTGCCCTTGTCATAATCATACCGAACACTTAGCGCGCCGCAGGAAACAAAAAGCAGTAAAACAGCAAGTTTTGCCAATCGATACATGGGGTTCCTTTTTTCACTAATTTAAGGAAAATATGGCCTTGATGGTCCCGAGCAAGGCTTTATTCGATTAACTGTTGAGCATGGCCCAGAGCCGATCCTTCAATTCCGATATCCCTTGTTGGGCCACCGAGGAGATGAACAAATAGGGCACCGTTTTAAAATCATTGTCCAATTCAACGCGCATTTCAGCGATGAGTTCCTCATCCAACAAATCGCTTTTCGAAATGGCGATGAGCCGATCTTTATGGAGCAATTCCTCGTTGTAGCGGCGAAGTTCATCCAAAAGTATTTCATATTCTTTGCCGATGTCCTTGCTATCGGCCGGAATCAGAAAAAGCAAAGTGGCGTTGCGCTCAATATGCCTAAGGAAGTAATGGCCTAGGCCTTTTCCTTCCGCAGCGCCCTCGATGATCCCGGGAATATCGGCCATCACGAAACTTTGGAAATCGCGATATTCAACAATGCCCAGGTTCGGTTTCAGGGTAGTGAACTCGTAGTCGGCAATTTTAGGCTTTGCGGAAGTGACCACAGATAACAATGTTGATTTTCCAGCATTGGGAAAGCCCACAAGGCCCACATCGGCCAGGACCTTCAGTTCCAGGACCACTTGTGTTTCCTTTCCTGGTATCCCGGGTTGTGCATATCTGGGGGTTTGGTTGGTGGCGCTCCTAAAATGCCAGTTTCCCAATCCGCCCATTCCGCCCTCCAAAAGTATTTTTTCTTCACCGTCTTCGGTAATCTCAAAGAGTATATCGTTGGTTTCAAAATCCCTCACCACGGTCCCCAAAGGCACCTCCATGTAAGTATCTTCTCCTTCGGCGCCAGAGCTCCTGTTTTTGCTGCCATGCTCACCATGTCCGGCCCTAAAGTGTTTTTTGAATTTAAAGTTGACCAAGGTCCATAGGTTTTTGTTCCCCCTAACGATCACATGTCCGCCACGACCTCCGTCGCCGCCATCTGGCCCTCCTTTTACGATGTATTTTTCACGATGTAAATGCGCTGAACCTTTACCTCCATTTCCGGATTGGGCATACACTTTTACATAATCCACAAAATTGCCTTCGGTCATTGGTTCGTTTGGGTTTTTTAAATCATTTGGACCGATGATATCGATCGGTGCCCGTTACCGCAAAAGTAATCAATTAAGCCCTAGTTAAGCTGCACCACCAAAATGGAAATGGCGATCATTGCTTTGACCAAAATAAGGCTTTCGTAGGTACTTCCGTCACCGAGCCAACAATGCCCAGCGATACAGTGAATTGAATGCGGCACGAGCCCGTTCAAACGGCAGCCCAAGGCAGAAATGGAAAAAGCGCCCGTAGCGTGGCATGGTTTCCAGTTCACAAAGAAATACCCTTTGCTTTGCGCTATAGACCGTCGATGACTTTGGCCAAGCGGCCGGTAATTTCCGAGATGCTGCCAATTCCGTCGACAACATGGAACTTGCCCTGCGATTTGTAGTAGTCTCTCAGCGGAGCCGTTTTTTCGTTGTACTCCTCGAATCGGTTGCGGATCTTGGCCACATCCTGGTCATCGGTTCGGCCACTGACCTTTCCGCGTTCCAACAGTCTGGAAATCAAAACCTCGTCATTGGCTTCCAGGGCGATGGTGGCATTTATTTCCATATCCTTGGTTTCCAATAAGAAATCCAACGCTTCAGCCTGGGCCGCGGTCCTTGGAAAGCCATCAAAAATGAAGCCCTTGGCCTCCGGGTTTTTCTCAACCTCGTCTTGGAGCATCTTGATGGTCAGCTCATCGGGCACCAAATCGCCCCGATCGATAAAGGCTTTGGCCTGTTTGCCCAACTCGGTTTTGTTACTGATGTTTTTCCGAAAGACATCGCCGGTGGATATATGGAAAAGCTTGTATTTTTCTTTTAAAAATTCGGCTTGGGTGCCTTTTCCGGCACCAGGTTTTCCAAAGAGTACTAAATTGATCATTTGGTATTGGTTTAGTTGGTATACTGATCTTAGGTTCCTGCCCAATTCCTTGTAGTCAAGTCCGTAACCTACGATAAATTTATTCGGGATTTCCAAACCGATATAGTCAATGGTATATTCGCCATTATATATGTCGGATTTATAAAACAGCGTAGCGATTTTGAACTCCTTCACATTTTTGTTCGCGAACAAATGTACCAGTTCCTGAACCGTTCGGCCCGTATCGATGACATCCTCCAGGATGATCACACTTCTGCCTTCGACCTGATCTGGCAGGTCCAATAAAGTTTTCACGATACCGGTCGAGGTAAGTCCTTGGTAGGAACTCAACCGCACAAAGGAAACCTCACAAGGATACGGATAGGCCTTCAGGAAATCGGAAACGAACATAAAAGCACCATTGAGCACGCCCACAAAGATCGGCGTCGTATTTTTATAATCTTCCGCAATCTGGTCGGCAATCTTCTGCACGGCCAGGAGAATTTCTTCTTCCTTGATGTACGGAATAAAAGATTTGTCGTGTAAATTCATTGGTTTGCCCCACTTTTAGGAAAAGGTAAATATAGTATTTTGATTTCTCTTTTTGGGAAGGGGGCGTTCCGTTTTAAGAATTCGATGTATTTTTACAACCAAGCGCAGCTAGCCGCATACAATATGACAAATTATTTTTCTTCCGATTTTAAGCTGGGAATCCTTGGGGGGGGACAATTGGGAAAAATGCTCTTATACGAGACCCGCAAGTACGACATCGATACCACCGTGCTGGACCCTTCTTCCGAAGCCCCTTGCAAAATAGCTTGCAACACCTTTGTACAGGGGGATTTGATGGATTACAAAACGGTGTACGAATTTGGAAAAAGGGTTGATGTACTGACCATTGAAATCGAAAACGTAAATCTAGATGCCCTTGAGCAACTCGAAGATGAAGGGTTGAATGTGTACCCGCCCTCGCATACCTTGCGCACGATACAGAACAAGGCCAAACAAAAATTATTTTATGTCGACCATAATATCCCAACTGCAGATTTTCATCGATTTGCCTATAAGAGTGAGATCGAGGACAGCTTAAACAACGGAGGACTGAGTCTCCCCTTTGTCTGGAAAGCGGCCCAATTTGGGTACGATGGACAAGGGGTAAAGATTGTCAGAAAATTGGAAGATCTGGAGGGTTTGCCTTCCGGGGAGTGCATCGCCGAAAACTTGATCTATTTTAAGAATGAACTGGCCGTAATCGTAGCCAGGGGCGCGGATGGCAGTGTTAGGACCTATCCGGTGGTGGAAATGGAATTCCACCCGGAAGCGAATCAGGTGGAATATGTCATCTGCCCTGCAAGGATCGATGGCAAAGTGGCCCAAAGGGCGATTGAAATAGCCTTGAAGGTTTCCGATAAAATGAAACATGTAGGGCTATTGGCCGTGGAAATGTTCCAGACCAAAGACGATACGATCCTGGTGAACGAGGTGGCACCCCGACCCCATAACAGTGGCCATTACAGTATCGAGGCAAGCTATACCAACCAGTTCGAACAGCACCTGCGCGCTATTTTGGGCCTCCCTTTGGGAAATACGGAAAGTAAAGTGGCCGGAATTATGGTGAATTTGGTGGGCGCGGAAGGTTATACCGGTGAGGTGATGTACCAAAACATCGAGAAAATCCTGAAACTCGACGGGGTTACACCCCACATATACGGCAAAAGGCAAACCCGTCCCTTCAGAAAAATGGGGCACGTGACCATCGTAAACAAAGATTTGACAGAAGCACGCAAAATTGCGCAAAAAGTAAAGGAAACCATAAAAGTAATCAGCAAAACATAAACCATGGGAAAAGTAGCCGTAGTCATGGGCAGTACCAGCGACCTGCCGGTAATGGAGGAAGCCGTTGCCATTTTAAAGGAGTTTGGGATCGTGGTCGATATTGATATCGTCTCTGCCCATAGAACCCCCGACAAACTTTTCGATTTCAGTAAGAATGCCCACAAAAACGGTTATTCGGTGATCATAGCCGGAGCCGGGGGCGCGGCGCATTTGCCCGGCATGGTTGCATCACTGACCCCGCTGCCGGTCATCGGGGTTCCCGTAAAGAGCAGCAATTCGCTCGATGGGTGGGATTCCATACTATCGATCCTTCAAATGCCGGGAGGGGTACCGGTGGCCACCGTCGCGCTCAACGGCGCAAAGAATGCCGGTATTTTGGCCGCTCAGATCATTGGCAGCGCCGACAAAGCAGTTCTAAACCAGATCATTGCCTATAAAGAAAGTTTGAAGGACAAGGTCATCCAGAGCTCCAAAACTTTAAGGTCCAAAAAATAGGGTTACCAGTGCCCACCGGTCCGCGATGTCCAACAAATGCGCCTTTAAAACCATATGAACCCTGTTAAAAAAAGAAAATCCAGCATACTGTGATGAACCCCCTATTAAAACCTTTCGATTCGGCCCCATTTTCCCAAATAAAAAATGAACACTTCAAACCTGCTTTTGAACAGGCGATCGAAGAGGCTCGAGCGGAAATCGATGCGATCACTGCCAATACTGCCCTTCCCACATTTGAAAACACCATAGCATCCCTGGATTTTTCGGGACAACGGTTAGACCGTATTTCGAGTATTTTCTTCAACTTGAATTCTGCCGAAACCAATGAGGAAATCCAAAAAATAGCGCAGGAAGTTTCCCCAATGCTCACCGAATTCAGCAACGACATCACCCTGAATGCCGCCCTGTTCGAAAAAGTCAAGACCGTTTACGAACAAAAAGACCAGCTGCAACTCACCGAAGAGCAGGCGACCCTATTGGACAAAAAATACAAGAACTTCAGCAGGAACGGGGCAAACCTGCCCGAAAGCAAAAAGAAACGCCTCCGTGAAATCGATGCCGAACTTTCTAAACTCAAGCTGAAATTCGGGGAAAATGTCCTTGCCGAAACCAATAGATATGAAAAACATTTGACCCTGGAATCGGACCTCGACGGGCTCCCCGAGGGCGAGAAAGAGGCCGCAGCGCAGTTGGCGGCCGCTAAGGGCAAAGAAGGTTGGTTGGTAACGCTCGATTACCCGAGCTATCTCCCCTTTTTGAAATATGCCAAGAACCGTGCCTTGCGCAAAGAACTTTCCTTGGCCTTCGGCAGTAAGGGATTCCTTGGCGATGCCCTCGACAACAAGGCGAACGTGCTGAAAATCGTACAATTGCGACATGAACGGGCCCAACTTTTGGGCTATAAGACCCATGCCCATTTTGTGCTGGAAGAACGGATGGCCGAAACACCCGAAAAAGTACAGGAGTTCCTTAAGGAACTTCTGGAAAAGGCCAAACCGGCCGCGGTACGGGAATTCAAGGTTTTGGAGAACTTTGCGAAAGAAATGGATGCCATCGACGCCTTGCAAAAATGGGACGGCAGCTATTATTCCGAAAAATTGAGACAGAAACTTTTTGATCTGGACGAGGAACAATTGAAGCCCTATTTTAAATTGGAAAATGTCATCGCGGGGGTTTTTAAGGTTTCGGAAAAACTCTTTGGCCTGACCTTCGAGGAGGTTTTTGATATCGAAAAATACCATTCGGAAGTAAAGACCTATCGCGTAAGGGATCTCGCGGGCCGATCCATTTCGCTTCTTTATGCCGATTTCCATCCCAGGGCCGGCAAAAGGGGCGGGGCCTGGATGACGTCCTACAAGCATCAATACAAACGCAACAGGGAGAACGTAAGGCCCCATATCTCGATCGTCTGCAATTTCACCAGGTCTACCCCAACGAAGCCTTCTTTATTGACCTTCAACGAGGTCACCACCCTGTTCCACGAATTTGGCCACGCCCTTCATGGGATGCTCGCCAACACCACCTATCCAAGTTTGTCGGGCACCTCGGTGTATTGGGATTTTGTGGAACTGCCCAGTCAAGTGATGGAAAACTGGTGCTATGAACAAGAGGCCCTACAGCTGTTCGCCACCCATTATGAAACCAATGCGTCCATACCCATGGCTTTGGTACGAAAAATAAAAGATTCTTCAAACTTCCAGGAAGGTCTGGCCACCTTAAGACAGTTGAGCTTTGGGTTGCTCGATATGGCATGGCATGGCGCAGATCCAATGGGCATTAGCGACGTAAAGGCCCATGAAAGAAAGGCCTTTGAAGGCACCGACCTCTACCCGGACACTGCCGAAACCTGCATGAGCACCGCCTTTTCACATATCTTTCAGGGCGGGTATTCCTCGGGCTACTATAGTTATAAATGGGCCGAAGTGCTCGATGCCGATGCCTTCGCCTACTTTAAGGAAAAAGGGATTTTCGACCAGGAAGTGGCCACCAAATTCAAGGAGGAGATCCTCTCCAAAGGGGGTACCGAAAAGCCGATGCTGCTCTATAAAAGGTTCAGGGGCAGTGAACCCAAAATCGAAGCATTGTTGGAAAGGGCGGGACTGTTGAAGGTAAACTAAATTGACTTTACCGCCTCATCAATTAGGGTTGGCTTTCTTCCAGGCATCGTAACCGCCCTCGAGGTTGACCACATTTTGGTAACCGAGCGACTTTAATTTCTCTTGGGCTTTCAGGCTCCTAACGCCCATTTTACAATACACGTAAATGGTCTTGTCTTTATCGATGGCCTTGAAACGATCGGCAAAATCGGTATCGTACCAGTTGATGTTCGTGGCATGGTCGAGATGGCCGGCAGCAAACTCCTCCGGGGTGCGCACATCTACCAAAACCCCTTTATTGAGTTCCTCGGGCGATACTTCCGTAATGGGTTTCGAAGTACTTTGCGCGCATCCATGGTTTACGAACAACAAAACAAATAATAATCGATGTAGTTTCATCCTGCTATGGGTTTGGTTCAAAATTAATCATATTTGCCAAAATTCCATTACTTTTGGTTCCGCTAAACGATAAAATGGCCGAGCATCAGTTAAATCCCGAACTATGGGTCGACAATTATGCAGATTACCTGTTCAATTATGCGATTGGAAGGGTAAGCGACGTTGAGATCGCAAAAGATCTGGTTCAGGAGACTTTTGTGGCCGGTTTGCATTCCGCGAAAAATTATAAGGGAGAAGCCGCCGAACGCACTTGGTTGATCGCCATCCTAAAACGCAAAGTCATCGATCATTACAGAAAGATCAATTCCAAAAAAGGGAAGGCGGAAGTGCGCATGAACTATCGTTCGGCCTCCGATTCAGAAGGCGATTGGCTCGAAGAACAGGTAGCCGATCCCTCGAGCGTCCTGGAAAATGATACCATTGAGAACGAGGAGCTTGGTTC
>JBATHI010000133.1:0-5613 GCA_049666645.1 Flavobacteriaceae bacterium
AGCGTGGCCCCGATGAAATAAGGTCTCAAAAAACGGCCGAACGACACCCCTGAACTTAAAATGGCCACAATTTCGGTATTGCTGGCCATTTTGGAGGTGAAAAATATGATGGAAAGGAACAGAAATATGGGAAACAGTAAATTTCCTATGTACAGGGTAAAATTGCCATAATAGACCAAGATTTCGTTCAAAGGCGCCTCATTATCGATCATCTTTCCGATCTGCTCCGCCAAATTCGCCATAATGCCAATGGGAACGAACAACAATATCATCACAATAAAAGTGAGGAGATAGCGTTTTAGGATATACTTGTCTATGATCGTCAGCACTATAACCGTTTATCCATTTGTTTTACCATTACCGATTTCCAGGAAGCAAAATCGCCCACTAAAATATGTTTTCTTGCCTCTCGTACCAACCACATATAAAAACCGAGATTATGGATCGTGGCGATTTGCTTGCCCAAATATTCGTTGGCCGCGAAAAGGTGCCTCAAATAGGCCTTGGTATATTCACGATCGACGAAGGTAGTGCCGGAGGCATCCAAAACGGAAAAATCATTTTCCCATTTTTTGTTTTTGATGTTGATCGTGCCGTGCGCCGTGAACAGCATGCCGTTCCTGGCATTCCTGGTCGGCAGAACACAATCGAACATATCGACGCCCAGGGCAATATTTTCAAGAATATTGATCGGTGTGCCCACCCCCATCAGGTAGCGTGGCTTGTCTGTGGGGAGTATATCACATACCACCTCGGCCATGGCATACATTTCCTCGGCAGGTTCGCCTACGGAGAGCCCTCCGATTGCGTTTCCCTCGGCCCCTACCCCGGCGATATACTCTGCCGACTGCCTTCTTAAATCAGAATAGGTAGAACCCTGTACTATGGGGAAAAAGCTTTGTGAATGATCATAGCTGAGCGGCGTTTTTTCCAAGTGGGCCATACAGCGATCGAGCCACCGATGGGTCATGTGCATCGATCTTTTCGCATACGCATAGTCGCAGGGATAAGGAGTGCATTCATCGAAGGCCATGATGATGTCCGCTCCTATGTTCCTTTGTATTTCCATTACGTTTTCAGGGGTGAACAAGTGCAATGAGCCGTCGATATGCGATTTGAACTTCACCCCTTCTTCCTTGATCTTTCTGTTGGCGGACAGGGAATATACCTGATACCCGCCGCTGTCGGTGAGAATGCTGCGATCCCATCCCATAAATTTATGCAGGCCACCGGCCTGTAACAGAATATCGATTTTGGGCCTTAGGAAAAGATGGTAGGTATTGCCCAAAATAACATCGGGATTTATTTCCTCCCGCAATTCCTTTTGATGCACCCCTTTCACCGAAGCAGCCGTGCCCACCGGCATGAATATCGGTGTTTCAATGGTCCCGTGATCGGTCGTCATGCTGCCTGCGCGCGCTTTGCTTTGGGGATCGGTATGGTGTAAGGTAAATTTCATGAATTAAAACAGCGCATTTCATAAGGTATGGCAAAACCCGAAAAAATCCGAACTACGAATAGCAGTCATGGAAAAATCGGCCTATCCGGTTGAGTACATCCAATTTGCGCCATTTACGGCGGTAAAGATAGTCAACTGACCCTCAATAGTTCCTTAACAAAAAAATAAAATTAGTCTGTCGGCGAGACATTACCAGATCAAATGGGGTGGTTTTCCTTGCGATCGGAAGATTTAGACTAGCCCGAAAAAGAATTAATCAACATGGTACTTGTATACCCAAAAGATTGCCATTACTTTTGGAAATCGAAAACAAATCAGCCATGCCGAATTTAGAGGAACTTAAGGATATCGCACAACAGACAAGGAGAGACATCCTCCGAATGGTACATAAGGTAAATTCAGGGCATCCAGGCGGGTCGCTGGGCTGTACGGAATTCATGGTCGCCCTGTACCACGAGATCATGGAATTAAAAAAGGGTTTTGACATGGACGGCATCGGAGAGGACCTCTTCTTTTTGTCGAACGGGCATATCTCGCCCGTCTTTTACAGTGTCCTGGCCCGTAAAGGTTATTTCCCGATTTCCGAACTCAATACATTCAGGCTCATCAATTCGCGCTTACAGGGTCATCCGGCAACCCATGAGGGATTGCCCGGAATTCGCGTGGCATCGGGTTCGTTGGGCCAAGGCATGTCAGTGGCCATAGGGGCTGCATTGGCGAAAAAACTGAACCATGACGAACATTTGATCTATAGCCTGCACGGAGATGGGGAACTTCAGGAAGGACAAAACTGGGAGGCCATCATGTACGCTGCGGGTAACAAGGTAGACAATCTTATTGCTACGATAGACCACAATGGACAACAAATAGATGGACCGACGAACAAGGTATTGCCCATGGGCGATCTTGCCGAAAAATTCAAGGTTTTTGGTTGGGATGTTTTGGAGGTAAAACAAGGAAACGACTTGAAAAGTGTGATTGACGGACTGAGGGAAGCCAAATCAAGAACCGGTAAGGGCAAACCGGTCTGCATCATCCTCGATACGATCATGGGCCATGGGGTCGATTTTATGATGTATACCCACGCATGGCATGGCAAGGCCCCCAACGATGCCCAGTTGGAAAATGCCCTTTCACAGAATCCAGTAACCCTAGGCGACTACTAAACCATAAGCGATGAAAAAATACATTGATCAAGGAAAAAATGATACTAGAAGCGGTTTTGGTGCCGGTATGACCGAATTGGGCAGAACCCATGAAAATGTGGTCGCTTTATGTGCCGACCTGGTCGGTTCCCTAAAAATAGAACAGTTCATTGAAGAAAATCCGCAACGGTTCTTTCAAATAGGCATTGCCGAAGCGAATATGATGGGCATTGCCGCAGGGCTGACCATTGGCGGGAAGATACCGTTTACGGGTACTTTCGCGAACTTTTCCACCGGTCGCGTGTACGACCAGATCCGGCAATCGATCGCCTATTCAGACAAGAACGTGAAAATTTGCGCCTCCCATGCGGGGCTGACCCTTGGAGAAGATGGTGCCACCCACCAGATCTTGGAAGATATCGGTTTGATGAAAATGCTACCGGGCATGACCGTGATCAATACCTGTGACTACAATCAGACCAAAGCGGCAACCATCGCCATAGCAGACCATCAAGGTCCCGTATATTTGCGATTTGGGCGGCCCAAAGTGGCGAATTTTACGCCTGTGGACCAAAAATTTGAAATAGGGAAGGCCGTGTTGCTCAACGAAGGAAAAGACGTGACCATAGTAGCCACCGGACATTTGGTCTGGGAGGCCCTTATCGCGGCCGAAAATCTCGAAAAAGAAGGTATTTCCGCCGAAGTCATCAATATCCACACCATCAAGCCCTTGGACGCGGCCGCCGTGTTAAAGTCTGTTAAAAAAACAGGGTGTATCGTCACTGCGGAAGAACACAATTATTTGGGCGGACTTGGGGAAAGTGTTTCAGGAATGCTTGCAACCCAGCACCCTACGCCCCAGGAGTTCGTGGCCACAAAGGATAGTTTCGGTGAAAGCGGTACCCCGGAGCAGCTGATGGAAAAATATGGCCTCAACAATAAAGCCATATTCGAGGCCGTTCAAAAGGTACTAACGAGAAAATGATGATGGTATCGTTTTTGATACCCTCATGGTTTAAAAACGAGAACATATGAAAAGTATCCGAAATTCTTTATTAACGGCTTGTTTTGCCCTAATCGCACCTGCAATGTTCGCGCAAAGCGGTCCTGGATTCGGCCTCAAGGGCGGATTGAACTACAACGCCAATGGCGATTATTTTGAATCGGCCGGCGAAGCGGCCAGAGATCCAGGCGGCAACATTGGTTACCATGTTGGTTTTTTCGCAAAGTTTGGAACCCGGATCTACGTTCGCCCCGAATTGATCTACACCAGAACGACTTCCGATTATGACGGGTCGGATTTCAAGATGGGGAAACTCGACGCTCCTTTGCTCGTCGGATTAAAGGTCATAGGCCCATTGCACGTATTTGGCGGGCCGGCTTTCCAATACATCCTGGATACCGAGTTCGATGGTATCACCATCAATGATGTGGAGAATGATTTTTCAGTGGGCCTGCATGTCGGCGCGGGTTTAAATTTGGGCAAACTGGGAATCGATTTGAGGTACGAACGCGGACTGAGCAACAATGAAGCAAGGTTCATCAACACCAACATCACCAATGTGCCCAACAGCCGACTGGATACCCGGCCCAATCAATTGATATTGAGCCTCTCCCTTCAATTATAAAGGCCTTGGCCCTAAACGTAAAAAGCCCGGACATGCTCATGTCCGGGCTTATTTTTTCAATCATTGGGTATTTTGTGGGCACTTTATTTTCCACGCGATAATCAACTGTCCGGGTCCAAATAATCCGGTACCCCATCGCCATCGGTATCCGGAAAGGTTACATTGCCCTCCGCATCGATTACTATTTCATCCCTGGTGGCGATTTCATCACCATCATCATCATTGTCCAAATAATTGGGGAAACCGTCATTATCGGTGTTCTCATCCAAGAGGTTTCCATCGCCATCGAGGTCCTCCAATTTGGTGGGCACCCCGTCCCTATCATGATCGGCAGTTTCGGCAATGAGCAACTGAATGTCAAAAACCAAGGGGGCGTAGGCCGCTCCCGGTTGTGTGCCCCTGAAGTAGGCAAGACCGGAAGGCATAAAAATGATGCCCACCCCATACTCTTCTATATCAAAAGTACCGTCTTCGTTCACGATGATGTCGCCACCGGACTTAAATTTTGGCAGGGCTTCCTTGAAGCCTGTAATGGTACCCGGATTTGACTGGGTCAAAGTTCCCGGAAGGTCGAACCAAATCGGTGCGAGAATATTGCTGTCAAAAATGGTCCCATCCAATCTAAAACCATTGTATCGTAAATAAACCGAGTCCATTTGGGTGGGGTTCTCGCCAACACCTTCCCGTGCGGTCAGGTAATAAAAGGTATGCGGCACATCTTCTTCCACTTCCGTTAAGCCAAAAGCACTGGAAGAGACGTTTATGATTTCTGAATTGACCTGATCGATCAAGGGGGTTTTATCGGCATTGCTGCCGGCTATGGTGTCTATCTTGATCTTAAAATCAAAATCGACCGGAGGGGAGGCGAATTCCTCATAATTGTAGAAATGGGTCTCCAAATAATCCCGTATGGCAACGTCATCTTCCAGGGTAACCTCCCCCAAGGGTCGCGGCGGTATCACTGCCACCTGTGGGTCATCGTCCTTTCTACAGGACGAAATCGCCATCATGATCACTACCATCAATAAAAATACTCGGTTAACGCCCATCTAGTCGGTATTATCTACAATTAGGGGCGCAAGATACAATTTTCCCCTATTTTTGCGGAAGTAGTTAACAAAGAATTTGGTTTGTAAATGCGCATCGACAAGTACCTTTGGAGTACCCGTTACTTCAAAACACGAAGCATGGCCACCACGGCCTGTAAAAAGGGACAGGTAAAGGTCAATGACCAAGTGGTGAAACCTTCGCGCGAAGTGTATCCCACCGATCAGATCATGGTTCGAAAAGATCAAATCAATCTTCAACTTTCGGTCCTCGACCTGCCGCCGAACCGGGTGGGTGCCAAATTGGTGGATATCTATCGCAAAGACTCCACGCC
>JBATHI010000134.1:0-3152 GCA_049666645.1 Flavobacteriaceae bacterium
TTCCGTCCTTCCAACATGATATCGCCCGGCGGCAATGTTGGTTGCATAAGCGCCCGGTGCCAAGTTGGTTATCGCTATCCCAAAGTCTTTGGTCTCCATCCGAAGTGCTTCGGTAATGATTTCCAATGCCGCTTTTGAGGCACTGTAAACGCCCCTGAAGGGCAACCCCATGTAGGCGGCTATCGAGGTGATGTTGATGATCAATCCTCCGCCCTGCTTGCGCATTTGTGGCAAAACTGCCTTGATCACCTGTAATGGCCCATGAAAATTGGTTGCGAACGCGTTCAATATTTCTTCCTCAGGGGTTTCTTCCAAAGGACCCGTAATGCCTACCCCTGCATTGTTGATTAAGACATCGAGGCGGCCTTCCTTTCCGATCAAGGTCGCGACGGCTTGCTTTATTCCTTCAGGAGACCTTACGTCCATCTCCAATAAGGGAAAGGCTTCAAAATCTGGATATTTCGCCAGACTTCTGGTGGTCCCATAGACCTTGAACCCTTCCGACCTCAAATAGGTGCCGATGGTTTTGCCTATTCCTGAAGACCCCCCTGTAATAAGAACCACTTTGGTTGCCATAAGGTTGCAAATTAACAAATAAATCGCTTTTTTGGTGAGGGAAAATAAGGGAATATGTTCACTTCAGGGCATAAAAAAATGGCAAGCTACCTACATCGCACCGCTACGACCATATACCCTTGCTGCGTTCCCGCCCTGGGGGATTCTACAGGAGCTGGTCGTGTAGGACTTGCCATTGCAAAGATACAACCTTTTTTAATTCTGGAAAGTTCGTTTTACTTTCTAAATTTTATGGATTAACTTGCCCATTTTATAGGGAATGGATGACCAAAACTCGGAATCGTGGTTGTTTTTGGTGATTTCATTTTGGGTTCAAAATAGTTGGGAACATGAGTTTGATGAAACTTTTTATCTTGAATTCACTGGTCGTCATGGCAATGTCTTGTGGCGACTCGGCAGGAAAAAAAAATAAGCTTTTCGAGATCCAGCTCAGTGGCAGTGAATTCAAAAAAGGGGAAACCATACCGGTGACCCTCAAAAATAAGGAGAACCGGAATATTGAAGCCGTGGTATATTCCATAGGAGGCCAAGAGCTGCCCCAAAGCAATGGCAATATCATTTTAAACATCGACCATTTGGGAAACAAAACCCTGATGGCCAAGATCGAATACGATGGAACAACCACCGAAGTCTCAAAAAACCTTCGCATATTGGCGCCGTCGTCCCCGGAAATCTACACCTATGAAATTGTCAATGAATTTCCACACGACATCAAGGCCTATACCCAAGGATTGGAATTCCATGACGGGGTGCTGTACGAGAGCACCGGACAAAAGGGGAAATCCTCGCTGCGCAAGCTCGATTTCAACACCGGCAAGGTACTCCAGCAAATTAATTTAGACCCGACCTATTTCGGGGAAGGCCTCACCATTTTAAACGGTAAGATTTATCAACTGACCTGGCAAAACGGGACCGGGTTCATCTATAATCTTGCAGACCTTCAAAAATTGGATAATTTTAAATACGGCAACAGCAAGGAAGGCTGGGGTTTGGCAAATGACGGTCAATATTTATATAAGAGCGACGGTACCGAGAAAATATGGCTGCTCGACCCGGAGACCTTGGTCGAAAAGGAATTCATAGAGACGGTCACCGATAAGTCGATATTCAATAAAGCCAACGAACTTGAATATGTAGACGGGAAGCTCTATGCCAACGTATATCAAAAAGAAAGCATGATGATCATCGACGCCAAGAGCGGGGCCATCGAAGGGGTGGTCAATTTTGGCGGCTTGAAGGAAAAGGTGACCCAGCATGAACTGCTCGACGTACTGAACGGGGTGGCCTACCATCCCGCCCGAAAGACTTTTTTTGTGACCGGAAAAAATTGGGATAAAATGTTCGAGGTCAACATAGTGAAAAAGGAATAATGCCCGATTTTGAACAAACCATAGTGGTCAGGGAGGAAGACCTTGACGATTTGAACCACGTGAACAATGTGCGCTATGTGCAGTGGATCCAGGACATTGCCAAAGCACACTGGCAAAGTCTGGCACCGGAAGCGTTACGCCGATCGGTGGCTTGGGTCGTGATGCACCACGACATCACCTATAAAAATCCGGCCAAACTTAATGATGAACTCCGCCTGCTAACCTATATCGAGAAGAATCGCGGGGCGATATCGGTTCGGGTGGTAGAGATTTATGATTGCAAAACGGAGGCGCTTTTGGTGCATTCGAGCACCAAATGGTGCCTGTTGAATGTCGAAACCTATAAACCGATCCGGATTCCGGATGCCATTATGACTTTATTCAAAAGGAATTAGTCCGCGATTTCACGGTTAATTCAAGCTGGCCTAACCAATAACCTTCAAAAGCAAATGCGGCGCCGATATACCCTCTTTTTAAGCCTATTGCTCATCATCTTGTGGAGTTCGTGCCGAAAGGATTTTGAATACGCCCCCAGTAGCGGGAACCTTAGCTTTTCGAAGGACACCGTTTTTTTGGATACCATTTTTACGAATATCGGCAGCAGCACCTATGCCTTGACCGTTTATAACAAGACGGGCTTCGATTTGGAGATACCTTCCATCCGCCTTGGACAGGGCCAACTGAGCAATTATAGGCTGAACGTCGATGGCATCCCCGGAAAGGAATTTCAAGGCATTCCGCTGCGTGCGAGGGACAGTCTATTCATATTCATCGAAACCACCTTTGATATCGGCCAGGCAAACGGCCCTACTTTTTTGTATACCGATGCCATTCAGTTCGATAGCGGGTTCAACTTACAGGAAGTTGCCCTGGTCACCTTGGTAAAAGATGCCATTTTTCTGTATCCTCCGTCCGATTCCAACGGACAAAAAGAAACCCTCAACCTTGGCTTGGATGGCAACGGGAATGAAATCCGGGTCGAGGGCTTTACCTTGGGCAGCGATCAGCTCAATTTCACCAATGAAAAACCCTACGTGATCTATGGTTATGCCGCGGTGCCGGAAAATGCCACTTTATCGATGGAGGCGGGCACCAGGGTATACTTCCACCAAAATTCGGGCCTTTGGGTGCGGCCCACCGCCAGTCTACATATCAATGGGGAGCTCAGTACCGATAGTCTGTTGTTGGAAAAAGAAGTGGTTTTTG
>JBATHI010000135.1:0-2775 GCA_049666645.1 Flavobacteriaceae bacterium
ACATTGAAGTTCCCAAGTCCATATCCCTTAAAACAAATTGCAGCCATACTCGATATCGAATATGTAGGAAAAGATGACTTTGTGGTGCTGGGAATGAATGAAATTCATGTTGTCACCCATGGCGATATCGTATTCGTAGATCATCCTAAGTATTACGATAAGGCCTTAAAATCGGTGGCTTCCGTAGTATTGATCAATAAAAAAGTCGACTGCCCCGACGGCAAGGCACTTTTGATATCTGAAGATCCTTTTCGCGATTTCAACAAGCTCATCGAATTCTTTAAACCCTTTACCAAAGCCAATGGGCTGATAGCGAATTCTGCCAAGATTGGAAAAAACACAATAGTGCAACCGAATACTTTCATCGGTAACAATGTGGTCATAGGAAATGACTGTCTAATCCATGCCAATGTTTCCATTTACGACAATTGTGTGATCGGTAATCATGTGGTCATTCATTCTGGCTCGGTTTTGGGTTCTGATGCTTTTTACTACAAAAACAGGCCAGAGGGATTCGATAAGCTAAAATCAGGGGGTCGGGTAATTTTGGAGGATTTCGTAGAAATTGGGGCTTTATGTACCATAGATAAAGGGGTTACCGGAGATACGACAATCAAAAAAGGAACAAAATTAGACAATCAGGTCCATGTGGGCCACGATACGATTATCGGCGAAAGGTGTTTGATTGCTTCACAGACAGGCATCGCCGGTTGCGTGGTGATCGAGGACGAAGTGACCTTATGGGGCCAAGTTGGCACGACCAGCGGCATCACCATTGGAAAAAAAGCCGTTATCATGGGGCAGACCGGAGTAACAAAATCGGTGGCTGGAGGCAAAAGCTATTTCGGCACCCCCATTGAGGAATCTAGGGAAAAATTGAAACAAATGGCATATGCCAAGATGATTCCAAAAATCTTGAAGCGATTGGAGGAATAATCGGCGCCAATGCTTTAAAATCATTGATAAACCCATATTTTTGCTCCATCTAGAAAAATACCCGACCCTGAAAGGAAATACTTAAACCAGAAAAACCATTAGAAATGAGTGTCCTAGTCAATAAAAACTCCAAAATAATAGTCCAAGGCTTTACAGGCAGTGAAGGTACATTCCATGCCGAACAAATGATAGAATACGGAACCAATGTGGTTGGCGGCGTTACTCCAGGCAAGGGAGGGCAAGAACACTTGGGCAAACCTGTTTTTAACACGGTGGAGGAAGCGGTCAATACAGTCGGGGCCGATACGACGATTATATTTGTGCCACCAGCTTTTGCGGCCGATGCCATTATGGAGGCTGCCAGTGCCGGAATCAAAGTGATCATTACGATTACCGAAGGTATTCCGGTCGCAGATATGGTCATGGTCGCCAATTACATAAAGAATATGGATTGCCGCTTGATAGGGCCGAATTGCCCAGGAGTCATTACGCCAGGTGAAGCCAAAGTTGGTATTATGCCAGGCTTTGTCTTTAAAAAGGGAAATGTGGGAATCGTTTCAAAATCAGGTACCTTGACCTATGAAGCAGCCGACCAGGTGGTTCGCCAAGGATTGGGCATCACGACGGCCATAGGAATTGGGGGGGATCCCATCATCGGCACTACCACCAAACAGGCGGTTGAACTTCTGATCAATGATCCGGAAACCAAATGTGTAGTCATGATCGGGGAAATCGGTGGACAATTGGAAACCGATGCTGCGAATTGGTATAAGGCCAATGGCAGTAAAAAACCCATTGTAGGTTTTATTGCCGGGGAAACCGCACCTGCGGGGCGCACCATGGGCCATGCCGGTGCCATTGTGGGTGGAAGTGACGATACGGCCCAGGCGAAAAAAAGGATTATGAAGGAATGTGGGATATATGTGGTCGATTCCCCAGCCGAGATCGGTAAAAAGGTGGCAGAAGTGATGGCTTGATCGCCTAATTTTGTTAAAAATTATCAAAATAAGCCTTGCATTTTATCCATCGGCCTTAATTTTAGTTCGATGGATTTTTGTTTATTCCAAAAAAGGCGCCGCAGTTGATAGGGTCCCTTACCCAGGGCAACATTAAAATAAATCACCGAACCAATAAAAAATAACATGAAACTACTTGAAGGAAAAAATGTGATCATTACAGGTGCCAGTCGAGGTATTGGCATGGGCATTGCTCAGGTTTTTGCGGAAAATGGGGCCAATGTTGCCTTTACATATAGTTCGAGCGAAGCCCCGGCTTTGGAATTGGAAAAGAAATTGCAATCGATCGGGGTCAAGGCCAAAGCCTATAAAAGCAATGCCGCCAGTTACGAGCAATCCGAGGAACTCATCACCAAAGTTTTGGAAGATTTTGGGGGAATCGACGTATTGGTCAATAATGCAGGCATCACCAAAGACAATCTGCTGATGCGCATGGGGGAAGAAGATTTCGACAGTGTCATCGAAACCAACCTGAAGTCGGTCTTTAACATGACCAAAGCCGTTCAGCGCACCATGCTCAAACAACGAAAGGGATCCATAATCAACATGAGTAGCGTAGTCGGTGTAAAAGGAAATGCCGGCCAGACCAACTACGCCGCTTCAAAGGCAGGTATGATCGGCTTTACCAAATCGGTGGCATTGGAATTGGGATCAAGGAATATTCGTTGCAATGCGATTGCTCCCGGTTTTATTGAAACCGAAATGACAGACAAATTGGATGAAAAGGTGGTTCAGGGATGGCGTGATGGCATTCCGCTCAAAAGGGGAGGTACTCCCGAGGATGTGGCCAATGCCTGTTTGTTTTTTGCCTCAGATCTGTCGG
>JBATHI010000136.1:0-11132 GCA_049666645.1 Flavobacteriaceae bacterium
CCTTCTACCTTTCCCCCATGCACCTGCTCATGAAGCTGGGCCTTCCGAGCCGTTACGCACGCCATTTTCGCATCGACCCGTCCGAGTATTCCATCTCCCGGACCAAGATATGCATCAAGACCAATGATCGGCAAGTGGAACTGTCGACCAATGGATTTCGATTCGAACGATTGCTGCATAGCCTGAAAAAGAAGGGCTATGGCGGTAAACTCAATTGCGTGCTGGGGCCTATCCATAAGGTCATCGACCATGGGGTGGCACTTGCCCATCTGGAAACCCATTTTTTAAAATAATCGGGTTGTTTAGATGGCCGCCGTTGGCCATGTCCGCAATTCGCGCATGAACCTTTCGATTCCCCAAAAATACCTATCTTCATACACGTCGGCAGAGGGCTCCGTAACGATGCTTTCTTAAAGGCCAAGACCTTAGAGCCTTTCATAGTGAGCCCGGACCAAAGCCGTTCAAAACAAATTTATGGTATAGTTTTTAGTAAGATGCGAAGACGAAAGTTCATTGTACTGGCCACTGCCACTGCCGCGGCCCTTGGTGTTTCATATTGGTACTTGGATCGGCATTTCCCGGATGGCGATTTCGTCATCGCGACCCCGGAATCCCTTACTTCGATTTGGGACCCGGAGACCATAAGCGGCATCGGTTCACTCTACCGCGAACGATGGCCTGAAGAAAACAATGCAGCTTCCCTCAAAAAAATAATCCGCGAGAAAACCGGGGAGGGGCAAGACGTGGTTCGGGCCATCCTGCTTGCCGTTCAGGAAGATTTTAGGACGGGTGAAACGGTGATTATCGATGGGTGGATATTGGCGCGGACCGAAGCGAGACAATGTGCCCTGTATTCCCTGATTAAAACCTGATGACTTTAGATGCATACCGACGCAAGGACCCTGGAGCACAATAGCCTGATCGAAGGCGACATCTGTATCGTCGGTGCAGGTGCCGCGGGCATTTCCATGGCTTTGGAATGGATCGGGGGGCCCCACAAGATCATCCTCCTGGAAGGTGGGGGCTTTGAATTTGACGAAAAGATCCAGGCCCTGAACGACGGACCATCGACCGGGCAAAAATATTATCCCCTCCAATCGAGCAGATTGCGCTATTTCGGGGGAACAACGGGCCACTGGGCCGGTTTGTGCACCCCGTTCGACCCCATCGATTTTGCGCAGAGAGACTACGTTCCCGAAAGCGGCTGGCCCATCGGCAAACAAGATCTTGACCCCTTTTATGTCAAGGCGCAGCAGACGCTGGGATTGGGCCCTTACCAATACGATCTGGCGTATTGGCAAGCATCCTATCCCGACTTCATACCGTTTCCCCTGGATCGGAACATCATCTGGAACAAAATGTGGCAGTACAGCAAAGCGCGTTTTGGACCGCTGTACAAAGAAACCCTGTTGGAGGCCAAAAATGTGCATTTGTATACCTATGCCAATGTGGTTGACCTGAAGGCCACCAATAATATCACTGCCATAAAAGAGGTCACCATAAAGGACCATTCCGGGAAACAACATAAGGTAAGGGCCAAATATTTTGTCTTGGCCTGTGGCACCATCCAGAACACTAGGCTTCTCTTGGCTTCCAATTCACAGGCAAGTTCCGGGCTGGGCAACGAACATGATCTTGTGGGGCGTTATTTTATGGAACATCTCGAAATTGCCTCTGCCGAATTATGGATGCTGAAACCCTTTAAAACCGATCTCTATGTCAGGGATTATCGGGTCACCCAACCAAGCGCGGAACTGGCCATTACCGAAAAGGAACAGCGCCTCCAGAAAATCCTGAACGGAACCGCATCGCTCATCCCCTTGGCCCTGGGGCGGAACCAGAAGCCCAAAATGGAAACCTGGCAGGATACCGACCCGAGAAAAGCAAAGGAAATCACCTTTAGCCAAGGGGGCGAGGCCATCAAAAAATCGGCCCATGTGAAAGAAGGCCCCATGGCCCAAGCCTATCAGTTGAATACCAGGATAGAACAGGCCCCCAATCCCGATTCGCGGATAACGCTGGGCAGCGAACGCGATGCCCTGGGCGTACCCAAGGCAAGCCTGCATTGGCAACTGACTGCTTTGGACAAATCCAGTATCCGTAAAATCCATGAACTGATCGGTCAACAATTCGGCATTAGCGGATTGGGAAGGGTGCGCTTCATGGAATTTCTGCGCGATGCAGACGATCTTTCTTGGCCGGTGGGCACGAATGGCGGTTGGCACCATATGGGGACCACCAGAATGAGCGAAGACCCCAAAAAAGGGGTCGTCGATGCGAACTGCAAAGTACACGGTATTTCCAATCTGTACATTGCGGGGGCGGCCTGTTTTCCTACGGCAGGTGCCGCCAATCCGACCCTGACCCTGATGGCACTGTCGCTGCGGTTGTCGGAGCACCTCAAAAAAAGGTTCTCCTGATTTCTTGGGATGTAATCCTATCAAAGTATTTGCGACTGAAAAGGCGAACATAAGCAACTCAAATGAAAGCAGTTTTGCACAAGGCCGACACAAGGGGCCATGCCGACCACGGTTGGTTGAATTCACACCACAGTTTCAGCTTCGCAGGCTATCACGATCCCGAACGCATGCATTTTGGGGCATTAAGGGTTTTGAACGATGACATCGTTTCGGAGGCAAGGGGTTTTGGCACCCATCCCCATAGCAATATGGAGATTATTTCCATTCCCTTGGAAGGCGATCTGCAACATATGGACAGTATGGGAAATGCTGCCGTGATCAAAGAAGGGGATGTGCAGGTCATGAGCGCCGGTACGGGCATTCAGCATAGCGAGTACAACAGGAACAAAGACCGCCCGGTGAAATTTCTCCAGATATGGGTATTCCCGAACCAAAAAAACGTGGAACCCAGATATGACCAGATCTCGCTGCAAGATATAGCCATCAAAAACGGTTTCTATCAGATACTCTCGCCGAACAAAGAAGACCAAGGGGTTTGGATCTACCAAAATGCCTGGTTCCATATGGGGCATTTTGAAGGCGGGGCAGAAACCGAGTACGAACTAAAACAGCACGGTAACGGCGCGTATGTCTTTATCATCGAAGGTAGCGTAAACCTCAACGGCCAAAAACTTGAAAAACGTGATGGCTATGGCCTGTGGGACCTCGATAGGTTGCAACTGAAGAGCAACGGCCCATCGCAAGTGCTGCTGATGGAGGTGCCCATGGCATTATAAGTCGCTTGGGGGTATCGGTGCGCGACCGAAAGTCCAAATCACTACTTTTATCGCGATAAATCCTTCCTATGCCCATTGTAGAAACCGAACGCCTCCTCCTCGAACATGCGGCCGTAACGGACTGTGCCTTTTTTTTGACTTTGATGAATTCGGACACTTGGCTCAAATTCATCGGCGACCGCGGCGTTTACACCGAAGCCTTGGCACAAGCCTATATCGAGGAGCGGTTGATCAATAGCTATTCCGAGCATGGCTTCGGGCTGTGGAAGGTGGTGGAAAAACAATTACAAATACCGATAGGCGTGTGCGGATTGGTAAAACGCGAATTTTTGGCCCATGCCGATTTGGGCTTTGCCTTTCTGCCTTTCTATGAAGGCCAAGGCTATGCCCTGGAGGCGGCCGAGGCATGCTTGTCGTACGGAATGAACCACTTGCATCTAAACCCTATACTCGCCCTTACCACAAACGAAAATGTGAAATCGCGCAAACTGCTCCAGAAAATCGGGATGCTCGGCATTGGCACGATCAGACCGGAAGCCGATGGCCAAGAATTTTTATTGTTCACCACCGCCCAACAGGGATAAAGATAGAATCAAAAAATAGTCCAGTTTAGACGCCAATTGCCGTAATCAGCATTTTCCATAAACGTTAGGATGTTTGAACCTTATCCCGGTACCTTTTGTAAATAATTGCCGTATCTTCAACACTGTACCAACCGTCAAACTCCTTGCTATGATCTCTCGACCAAACCACCATTTTTATTTTCTTTTGTTGCTCCTACCCTTAAACCTTTTCGCACAAGAAGTCAAGATCCTACCCGCACCCAATTTAAGGGTATGGCAGTCTGACACCCCTGAAGAAAAATTGGCCCTTTCGGAAACCTACTATGGGGTCACCACCGATGGCGCATTGGTGCAAGACCTGTATCGCATTCGCGAAACCGGGGTCAGTACGGCAGGAATCGCTACGGCAGTTTCCGATTTTTTGTCCTCCCTTACCGAGGAACAAAGGGCCATATGCCTGTTTTCAGTCGATGACCAGGAATGGCGCCGCTGGTCGAACATCGATTTTTACAAGCGAAAAGGCATCGGATTATTGGACTTGAACCCCGAACAACGGCAACTCGCCTTTCAGATCTTAATGGAAGGCCTGAGTGCATCGGGTTTTGAAAAAGTCGAAAACATCCGAAAAATGGAGGGCTATTTAGCACGGTTGGCCAATGATTTTGAAAGATTGGGGCCCGATCGATACTGGTTCACCTTTTTGGGAGAACCTTCCAAAGACCAGCCATGGGGTTGGCAATTCGATGGACATCACTGTATTATCAATTATTTTGTTTTGGGCGATCAGGTGGTGATGACCCCTACTTTTATGGGTTCGGAACCCAATTATATTGTCGATGGCGAAAACCAGGGGACCCGGACCTTCAGAAATGAAGAGGCCCTGGGATTTGAATTGTTCACTTCCCTGAACGCGGAACAACGGCAAATGGCGACCCTGCTCAATACCAAGGAATACAACTACAATCAGGCCGAATCGTTCTCCGACAATGCCGTGGTGCCTTACGCTGGGATTCGATACCCCCATCTGGACCAGGCGCAACAGGGGCTATTGAACCGGCTTGTTGCAGAATACATAGGAAATATGGATTCCGGACATGCGATGATCAAGATGGAAGAAATCGAATTGTTTTGGGACAGTACCTACTTTGCTTGGGTGGGCAATGACGACGATACCCAACCCTTTTATTACCGGGTGCAGAGTCCGGTGCTCATGATCGAGTTCGACCATCAAAAACCGGTTTTCATCAAAGGCGACAAGCCCACCAAAAAACATATCCATACGGTGGTGCGTACGCCCAACGGCAACGATTATGGAAAAGACCTGTTGCGTCAACACTTGGAAAAATTCCACAAAAACTAAGCATGGGAATTTTTATCAACTATCTGGACAGGCAGGTTAAAGTTCGGTAACCATAAGCATTTTATTGCGCTGTGGATACTGCACCATACAGCCTATCCATCATTTTCGACAACTCGGTCAAATTGATCTGCACAACCTCTTGGAATGGTTGAATTTTAGGAGACAAAATCAATCCATTAAAATATTATGAAACTTTTGATCATTGGCGGTACTGGAAAAACAGGGCGGCAACTTGTACAATTGGGATTGGAGCAGGGTCATACCCTTACCCTGCTGGTACGCAATCCCAGAAAAATGCGAACGGAGCATGCCAATCCTTTTGTAGAAAAAGGAAATGTACTGGTGCCGGAAGACCTTGAAAAGTCGATAAAAGGGCAAGATGCGGTACTTTGTGCCTTGGGCCACAAACGATTCTTTATAAAAACCGATATCCTTTCCAAGGGCACCGAAAACATGATCGAAGCCATGAAAAAACACGGGGTAAGGCGTTTGATCTGCATTACCTCGTTGGGAATCAATGATAGCAGGTTCAGACTGGGGCTGTATTATACCTTATTTACCATTCCTCTGATCCTATTCTTCTATTTCAGGGACAAGGCAAGGCAAGAGCGGATCATCTGGGAAAGCGAATTGGACTGGACGATCATAAGGCCAGGACAATTGACCAATGGTAAAAGACGCGGCACGTATCGTCATGGCCCTAACCTGGGCAGCTATATACTCACAAAATTAATTTCAAGGGCCGATGTTGCCGATTTTATGCTGAGTCAACTAAAGGACACCACATATTTGCAGAAGACTACAGGGATAACCTATTGAATCTTCATCGATGCCTTCTTCAATTTATGGTTTAATGTCCAAAAGGTCGATCTTTTTGATCGCCGTTTCATTCTTTTCTTGAACCGTGCCCCAAAACAGCTATCAAGGCGGTACTTGCTAAGGTGCATGTTTCATTGATTACCTTAAATTCCATATCTTTAAGTGATTTAGGAGCTACTCCTATGCCATTGGAATTTGATTCTTACAAAGGATAAACCAATTTGTTAAGATGTGCTATGATATCAAAGCCAGCCTAGAGGCACAATTGAACAAGGCCAGACGCAATGGCGACCTCAAGGCCATTGAGGAAATCATGGAAAAATTGGTGCCACTCACCGATTTGCCGATTTACCATGCCTCGGGTTTCAGTCATCCCAAGTTATTGATCTATACCGACGAAGCGCCCAACATGCCCGTGGTTTCGACTTGGGGCTTGGTTCCTTTTTGGGTAAAGGATAAGGCTCAGCTGCAAAAAACCTGGAACAATACCTTGAATGCCAGGGGGGAGACCATTTTTGAAAAACCCTCGTTCCGTACCTCGGCAAAAAACAACCGATGTTTGGTGTATGTCGATGGTTTTTATGAACACCACCATATCAAAGGGGCCACCATTCCCTTTTTTATCCACGCCCGCAATAATGAACCTTTGGTACTTGCAGGATTATGGAGCGAATGGGTTGATCGGGAGACCGGGGAGGCGCTCAACACCTTTAGTTTGGTCACCACGAAAGGAAACGAACTATTGGCAAAAATTCACAACAACCCCAAGCTCGAAGGGCCTCGAATGCCGCTGATCCTGCCCAGGGAACTGGAAGACGCTTGGCTTCATCCGATCGACGACGAACTCGATATCAAAAAAATCAGGGAGCTCATCCGCTCTTATCCCTCGAGGGAGTTGGAAGCCCGTTCCGTGCACCGATTGCGCGGGAAAGAGTACCTGGGCAATGTCGCAGAAATATCAGAAAAAGTTGATTATCCCGAACTGGCAACCGAGGCCCTCGGCCAATGATCAAACTGCGATCATATCTTCTCCAAAACCCGCCTTGGGCAGGGCCTCTCCCCTATTTTTGGGTCTTGAACATCCAAAAAAAGAGTAACTTACCCCTAAATATCAGTTTGCGACAAAATCTTAAAAAATTTAGCGTTTTCATTTTGGGAAGCGGTTGCAACGAATCATCTCCGGACGCATGAAGACCCTATGGCTGGCATTGCTTTTCCTTACCGTTTCCAAGCTCTTTTCCCAGGCGCTCATAATCAAGGGATCGGTCTTTGTTGACCTGAACGGGAACGCTATCCGGGACGCCAAAGAAACCGGATTGGCAGCTGTTGTGGTTTCCGATCAGTACAACACGACCAAAACGGATAACAACGGGAACTTCATCCTTTCGACAAATTCCGAATTCCCTTATATGATGATCAGTTTGCCCAATGGCTATCAAGGGCAAATGTACCATCCGAAAGCAGCGGTCATGGCATTTCCACTGCAAAAACAAGAGCAGCGGAAAGAGTTTACCTTTATTCATGCTTCGGATACCCATGTCGATTCCCTGAATCTGCCCCGCATGGGTCGTTTCCGAAGTATGGCCGATTCCACTGGGGCCGATTTTGTGGTCATCTCCGGCGACTTGATCCTGGATGCCTTAAGGGTCAACGAAGCAACGGCAAGCGCCTACTATCGAATGTACCTCGATGAGATCGCCAAATTCAACATGCCCGTGTACAGCGGGGTCGGGAACCATGAAATTTTCGGTATCGAACGCGATAAATCATTGGTAAGTTCCGAACATCCCTTATATGGGAAGAAAATGTTCCGGCATTTCCTGGGCCCGAACTACTATTCCTTCAATTACGGCGGAATGCATTTTATCGCCCTGGACGGAGTGGATTATCAAAATCTATACTATTTCGGCGGTATCGATTCTTTACAGCTGCGGTGGCTGGAGCAGGACCTGAAGGAAGTACCGGTGAAAACCCCAATCGTCACCTTCAATCACATTCCGCTGGTCTCGCCCGGCTTTTCATTTCAGGATTTCGACAACGATGTCTTCTATGGTCCCCAATTATTGATGCAGGGGAATAAGTTGGAACACAGGCATATCGTTTATAATTTCAATGAGGTTCAAAAGCGCATCGGTAACAGGCCCTTTCCCTTGGCCTTGTCGGGCCATTACCATGCGGCTCAGGAAAGTTTCATCAGTGGTTCCAATACCTTGTTTGCACAGACCTCGGCCATATCCCGACCCGACAGCATGGATTATCACGGCTTCAAGATGCGATCGGGATTCACATTGTACCGGGTAAAGGATGGAAAAATAACGGCCAGGGAAATTATTCCGCTAAATTTTCCATAAATTAATACCGATCAACAAGCCAAAAGGCTGCCCGCATCAATAATTCAAACCGTTCACTGGCTTAAACGATTAGCCACTTGACAGGCTTACAGCAGTAGGCCCAAATCTCTAAATTATGGACAAAGCCCTGCAGACCATGATCGACAATATGCCCGAAAAAACGGGCAAGTCGTTACAGGAGTGGAAAAAAATAATCCTGGCCAAAAACTTTGCCAAACACGGCGAGGCGGTGAAATTTTTAAAGGAAAGTCATGGGGTGACCCACGGTTTTGCGAATACCATCATTGCCTTGTCAAAGGAAGAGGCCGCGGCCCCCGAAGATCTGATCGCCCAACAATATCGGGGAAAGGAAGGTTTGAAGCCCCTTTATGATACTTTGATGGCCGCCGTTATACAACTGGGACCGGAGGTTACCGTTACTCCCAAAAAAGGGAGCGTCAGCCTCATTCGAAAAAAGCAATTTGCCCTGATCAAACCCGCAACCAAAACCAGGATTGACCTCGGATTAAAACTGACGGGAAAGCCTTTAACCGATAGGCTGGAGCATTCCGGACCTTTTGGAACCATGTGCACCCATCGAGTACAAATGACCCGCCAGGAAGAGGTTGACAAAGAACTTATCCAATGGTTGGCAGAAGCCTATGAAATGGCGGGCCAATAACGCATTTAACCCATCAATATTCATATAATTAATCATACTCCTATGACCAAAAAACTTCCCTTTGCCCTTTGTCTGATCCTGATTACCGTATGGAGTTCCCATTCCCAGGAAAAAGCCTTGAAACTGGGTGTGGTGGGGCTCACCCACGGCCATGTTGGCTGGATCTTGGGCCGTGAAGATCTGGGTGACGTAGAAATGGTGGGCATCGTGGAAACCAACCGGGATCTGGCTAAACGCCTGTCGGAACAACATGGGTTTTCGATGGATTTGGTATATGATACCATGGAAGAAATGATCGCGGCCGTGCAACCCGAAGCGGTTGCCGCTTTTGGAAACATCAAAGACCATCTCACCGTGGTGGAAACCTGCGCCCCAAAAGGGATACACGTAATGGTCGAAAAACCATTGGCGGTGAGTTATGACCACGCCAAAAAAATGGAGGCACTTGCCAAAAAACATGACATCGAGCTCCTCACCAATTATGAAACTTCATGGTACCCTACCAATGCAAAGGCACATGAGCTTTTAAGTGCCGGCAAAGTGGGGGAAATGCGCAAGGTCATTATTAGGGATGGGCACAAGGGACCCAAAAAAATAGGCGTGAGCAAGGAGTTTTTGGAATGGCTTGCAGACCCTGAATTAAATGGCGGTGGGGCCATCACCGATTTTGGGTGTTACGGGACAAACCTGTTGACCTGGCTCCATGTCGGGAAAAGACCCCATTCGGTGACAGCGGTCACCCAGCAATTGCAGGCCGAGAACAACCCCAAAGTCGATGATGATGCGACTATAATCCTGTCCTATGAGGGATCAATGGCCATCTTGGAACCTTCCTGGAACTGGCCCATTGGCAGAAAGGATATGGAAATCTATGGGGAAACCGGAGTGATCTATGCCGATAACCGCAACCAATTAAGAATTAGGATGTCGGAAGGTTATGATGGCTTTTCGGAAGAGACCATGGTCTTGGAAGAAAGGGCAGCGCCCTATAACGATCCGTTCGCCCTGTTCGCGGCAGTGGTGAGGGGTGAAGAAGTTTTGGGTGCCTTCGACCCGTATTCCCTCGAAAATAATATGGTTGCCATGGAGATACTCGATGCCGCCATACGAAGCGCCAAAACCCAAAAAACGGTCATCCTCGACTGAGCATGATCCGTCACAACCCTATTTGAATGCCCTGCCCATCGGATTGGGACAAGGCAGTAATCCCAAAATAGTGTTATCTTCTCCTCGATAAAACCGAATATATCATGAAATACAATCCCATATCGCTGATATTGCTCTTGATGTGTTTTTTACCGGCCGTGACCTTTTCACAACTGACCAATGCGGAAATCGATGCGCTGGTGGCCAATGCCCTGGATAAGTTCGAGGTGGCCGGTGCGGCCGTGGCCATTGTAAAGGATGGACAGATCATACACAGTAAGGGCTACGGGGTAAAAAACGTGGGCACCGGGGAAAAAGTCACCGAGCATACCCCTTTTGCCATCGCTTCCAACAGTAAGGCCTTTACCACCCTTGCGCTGGCCCTCCTCGTGGAAGAGGGAAAAATAAAGTGGACCGATCGGGTCATCGATCATATTCCGGAGTTCAAAATGTACAATGCCTATGTGACCGAAAATTTCAATATCCAAGACCTGCTCACCCATCGAAGTGGCTTGGGACTTGGCATCGGTGACCTGATGATCTTTCCCGATGGATCGGACTTTACCATCGATGACATCTTGGTCAGCTTCCAACATTTTAAGCCGGTGTCGGCCCTGCGTACCCAGTTCGACTACGATAATTTGTTGTATCTGGTGGCAGGGGAACTGATTGCCCGGAAAAGCGGCATGACATGGGAGCGGTTCATCCAATCCCGGATTTTTGACCCCTTGGGCATGGACAATTCCTTTCCGTCCCTAAAAGAAGTGAAAGATCGCAGCCAACTCGCTTCCCCGCATACCACTGCCTATGGCAGCATGAAATCATTTTCCGACTATGAGGAAATGATCAATGGTGCGGCCGGGGGCATCTATGCCAATGTTGACGACCTTTCCCAATGGATGCTGTTGCATCTCAATAAAGGCGCCTATGGACCGGCCTTAAGGGATACCTTGTTCAGCATGGCAAGCCAACGGGAAATCTGGAAAATTCACACGACCTTGGAAGCAAGCACCAACCCCCGCTATAAGGCTCATTT
>JBATHI010000137.1:0-3353 GCA_049666645.1 Flavobacteriaceae bacterium
GCCATGGCGACCAGTCTGGAACTGGCAGGTATAAAAAAACCCGATTATGTATTTTTCAACAGTTCGATCGATCTGGCGAAAGGAAAACAACTGAAAAGCCATTACGGTGCGATATATGGCGCCTATACCGATACCCAAAGAATGATCCGAAAAAATGGGTTCAAGTTGATTGTTTACCCTAAATTGAAGAAATTATTGCTTTTTGATCTAACAAAGGACCCGGAAGAGCAAATTGATTTGGCTTCCGGTTCGGCCTACCATATGAAGGTCGATTCCCTGTTCAATGATTTATTGAAGCTACAGCAACAATTCAAAGATACAGTGGACATCGCAAATATCAGACCCATTAAATGAAGAAAAAAAAAACAACATGAAAAAACAATCGAACCTACCAGTGAAGTCGTCCCATCCTAAGCCATTGCTTACCCGAAGATCGTTTATTGCCAAATCGGCACTTACCGCAGGCGCCATCAGCATCATCCCTAGGCACGTTATGGGGATGGGGTATATTGCCCCCAGTGATAAAATCAACTTGGGCTTGATCGGTTTGGGGAGGCAAAACAGTGGTTTGGCCAATCGGTTCGTATCGAGTACCGCGGCCCAGATCGTGGCGGGAAATGATGTTTGGACCACAAAAATGGATTGGTTCAAAAATCATGTGCAGGGGCTGTATGCCGTAAAACGGCAGACCGAAACGTTCAACGGCGTGAACATGTATGCTGATTATCGGGAATTGTTGGCCAATACCGAAATAGATGCCGTGGTGATCGCAGCCCCAGACCATTGGCATGCCATTATGGGGATTGACGCGCTCAACAGTGGAAAGGACGTGTATCTCGAAAAACCCCTGACGCATAGGATTGCCGAGGGTGTCGATTTGGTGAATACCGTTCGTCGAACCGGGAAAATATTGCAAACGGGAAGCATGCAAAGGTCATGGGAAAATTTTAGAAGGGCCTGTGAATTGGTCAGAAATGGCTACTTGGGCGAAATCACAAAGATACTGGTCAATGTAGGTGATCCGGCAATCGATTATAATCTTCCGGCAGAAGCCTTGCCCAAAGAAATCGACTGGAACCATTGGTGCGGTCCTGCACCCTTGTTGGCCTATAACCATCGGTTGGCCCCTTCGAGCAATGACATCGATTTTTGGCCCGATTGGAGGAAATTCAAGGAAACGGGAGGCGGTATCTTATGTGATTGGGGCGCCCATATGTTTGATATTGTGCAATGGGCACTTGATATGGACCGTTCCGGCCCGGTGCGATATATCCCACCAACCGACAGGACTGCGGTACGCGGCCTTAGAATGTATTATGAAAACGGGATTGAAATGGTTCATGAAGATTTCGATCGAGGATGGGGCGTTCGCTTTCTGGGTTCGGAAGGCACTATGGATATCAGCAGAAGTTATTTGGAAACCACCCCGGAGAGCATTCTTACTGCGACCTTGAAAGACTCGGACACACGACTATACAATTCCAATGATAACCACTACCAAGATTGGCTCGATGCCATAAAAAACGGAACCGATCCGATTTGTGATGTGGAAACCGGGCATCGGTCCGCAACCATTTGTAACATTGCCAATATTGCCTATCAATTGGGCCGTGACTTGGAATGGGATCCCAAGGAAGAACACTTCAAGGGAGATGCCCAGGCGAATGCGCTCCGCAAACGGGAAAATCGAAACTATTGATCCTTCAGGGTTTCAATACTTTATGGTTGCCTGTAGTTATTGTTTCTTATTGAGACCAAGCACCAGTTTCCCATAATAGGCAACGACCAAAAAACAGATCAAGGTGAGGAAAAATGAAAATCGTATTTCAGAAACGCCTAAAAATTGAACGTCGGAGTAGCCCGCACCCCCAAAATCTAGGATAAAGCCTTGCAAAGGGGGCATTGCGGCCCCGCCCACAATCGCCATGACCAAAAATGCCGCACCAAATTTGGCATCCTCCCCCTGACCCCGCAAGGAGATTCCGTAAATGGTAGGAAACATGATCGACATAAAAAAGGAAGTGGCGATCAGGGAATAAATACCCAACATCCCGGGCAGAAATATCGCTCCCAAAATGGTGATCATACCCCCGAAAGAGAAGACCATCAATAATCTTCCCGCATCGATGCGCCGCAGCAGGGCGGTGCCGACCGTTCTACCTGTCAAGAATACAATATAGCCGGCCAGGCCATACCATACGGCAGACTGACTGTCAATGCCAAGGGTTTCCGCATATTGGTACACGTAGGTCCAGCACATGATCTGCGCCCCAACATAAAACATCTGGGCGACCACGCCCATCACAAATTTAGGTTGGGCCCACAATCGTTTCACCGAGGCGAAGAAGCTCACCTTCGCTTCCTGATCTTTGTTCTGTGGCATCTTTACGATACTGACCAATACAAAAAATAAAATGAGCGATAATCCGAGTATCACATAGGGATCCCGAATCACGGACAGGTCCGAAGTACGGATCAAAGCCTTAGCCGTTTCAGAAATGGTATCATAAATAGGGATGCCTTCGGCGGTGGTATCGTCTGACTGTAAGGCGCCCAGAACGAACTGCTGCGCCACCAGCAATCCCATGATAGACCCCACCGGATTAAACATTTGGGCAAAATTAAGGCGCTGCGTAGCGGTTTCTTCCGATCCCATCGACAGTATATAGGGATTTGCCGTAGTCTCCAAAAATGCAAGTCCAAACGTCAGGATATAAAGGGCCGCAAGAAAAAATCCGAAACTTTCGTTGGCCGCGGCGGGATAAAACAAGAGAGCGCCAGTGGCATACAGGGCGAGACCGAGCAAAACTCCCTTTTTGTAGGAATATCGGTTCACGAACAAGGCCGCCGGGATGGCCATGGTGAAATAGCCCCCATAGAAGGCAGCCTGTACCAGGGAGGCTTTCACATTCGAAAGTTCCAATACCTTTTGAAACGCTTTTACCATAGGGTTCGTAATGTCGTTCGCAAAACCCCAGAGAGCGAACAAGGAGGTGATCAGGATAAAGGGCAGGAGTATGGTCTTCGAGACCACCGGGGTTTTTTTAATGGCTTTCATTTTTGGTGGGTGGTTTGGTCTATGGGTTGGTATCGTTTATCAAGGCCCGATCGAGATGCACATACCCGCCATCCACAAAAATAAACTGTCCGGTGGTATGTGACGCCCGTTCAGAAATTGTGAACAAACAGGTATCGGCTATTTCAGCGGGCGTTGTCATTCTGTTTTCCAGAGGAATTTTTTTAACGATCGCTTTTAGTTTTTGCGCCCCATCCTCCATACTATCGATCCAATCTTTGTACATAGGGGTATAGCTTTCGGCTATAATGATGGCATTGCATCGAATATCGAATGG
>JBATHI010000138.1:0-1715 GCA_049666645.1 Flavobacteriaceae bacterium
GATTTATGCTGGTTAGGGTTCTGGGCGATGATATGAACCCGGCACATTTATTACAATTCCTCAGAGCCATCGAAAAATCGGATTACAAAGGCGAGGGCCTTGGGGAAATCGGCTCTTTTCTTAAGGGATGAGGAACTCAACCGGTCAAAAAATTGTAGAGCCCCATTTCGGATATTTCCGAAATGGGGCTTTTCTTTGGGCAATATTTTTTAAATACCGGTATAGTTATGGGGGGTTATCGATTTTAGTTCCGATTTTATGGTATCGGAAACTTCCAAGGATTCGATAAAATCGGAAATTGATTTTTGGTCAATCGACGTATTGGTCCTTGTAAGTCCTTTCAGCGCTTCATAGGGGTTTTGATAACCTTCACGCCTTAATATGGTTTGGATCGCTTCCGCGACCACCGCCCAATTTTGTTCAAGATCTTGTTCCAATTTTTCTGTGTTCAGGAGCAATTTGTCCAAACCTTTCAAGGTCGATAGAAATGCGATAAGGGTATGCGCAAACGGAACACCGATATTGCGCAGCACGGTACTATCGGTTAAATCGCGTTGAAGCCTTGATATCGGCAGTTTTGCGGACAAATGTTCGAACATGGCATTGGCAAGACCCAAATTGCCTTCAGAATTCTCAAAATCGATGGGATTGACTTTATGGGGCATGGCGGACGATCCCACTTCCCCCTTATTTATTCTTTGCTTAAAATAATCCATGGAAACATAGGTCCAAAAGTCACGATCTAAATCGAGAACAATAGTGTTGATGCGTTTAAGGGCATCGAACAAAGCGGCCATATGATCATAATGCTCGATTTGGGTGGTGGGAAACGATTGGTACAATCCCAACTTCGACGCTACGAATTTTCGACCGAAAGCCATCCAGTCTACCATGGGGTAGGCGATGTGATGGGCATTGTAATTGCCGGTAGCGCCACCGAATTTTGCGGCGTAGGGAATAGTCTCCAGATAATGGTATTGCTCTTTCAAACGGGCAGCGAAAACGGCCACTTCTTTCCCCAAGCGGGTAGGGGTAGCGGGCTGGCCGTGGGTTCGTGCCAACATCGGTATCGCCTTCCATTCGTCTGCCAAGCCGGAAATCTTTTCCAACAAAAGCGAATATAATGGCTTGTATACTTCGTCCATCGCTTCCTTCAAAGAGAGCGGTATGGCGGTGTTGTTGATATCCTGGGAAGTTAATCCGAAATGGATGAACTCCTTGTATTGCCTAAGGCCCAAGGCATCGAATCGCTGCTTGATGAAGTACTCCACGGCCTTAACGTCATGATTGGTGGTTTTTTCAATTTTTTTGATTGCCAGGGCATCATCATGATCAAAGTTGAGGAAGATGGCTCTAAGTGCTCCGAATTTTTTGGTGTCAAAGGAAGCCAACTGCGGCAATGGAAGTTCACAGAGGGCGATAAAATACTCGATTTCCACGCGCACCCTGTACTTGATCAGCGCTTCTTCGGAAAAATAATGGGCCAGTTTTTCGGTTTTGTTTCTATAACGCCCATCAATGGGGGAAATAGCGTTCAAGTGGTTTATTGACATGCCAGCTTCGCTTGGAATTTTTGTAAGTTTCAAAGATACTTATTATCTGCGAATGGGACCGTTTTCCATTGCTACGGATTGCAAGCAAAGTAATTTTTTCATCCGGCCTTTTTACCCTTGTTGCCCAATTTTGACAAGATGTGCCTAGCCCTTGCCTTGTAG
>JBATHI010000139.1:0-3868 GCA_049666645.1 Flavobacteriaceae bacterium
ATCCAACAAAGTTCCGGTCGGATTGTTGGGGTTGCAGATGAAAATAAGCCTGGTTTTACTGGTGATCCTTTGCGCCATGGCCTCCAGATCATGGCCATAGCTCTTGTTTACCGGTACCCGATGAACATAGGCACCAAAACCCTCCGCATAGGTCAACATGGCCTGGAAAGTAGGGTCTGCGGCGATGATTTCGCCCCCACCTATCCCATATACAAGGCCTGTCGCATGAAGTCCTTCCGTTGAACCCCCGGTCACCACCACATGGTCTTTTGTGACGCCCTCCTTTTCCGCGATCATGTCTACCAAGCCTTCAAGAGCTTGAAATGGATAGCGGCAAGCCACATCAAAAGAGCCGGTGATGGCTTTTCTGACGCGCTCAGAGGGGCCATAGGGATTTTCGTTGGAATTGAGCTTGGCAATGGTGCCATCGGCCATTAAACGTGAAGGAATGCCCATAGCCATGGTATCCAGACCGCCCATTAAGGCAAATCCGCCTGATAATCCAATGGTTCTGAGCCATTGTCGTCGATCTATATTTTTCATAATTACCAATTATGAAAAAAAGATACAAATAATATATGATCGAAAAATGGCAAATTTAGGCTGTAGCCGCTAAAAATTGTTTTTTATTGGAACTTCAGGTTTGCCTTGGTGTTGGTATACCGATGAATAAGTAAGCCAGACGGCAGCTGTGGAAAATCGGCGAAGAGTGCCCTCTAAAGAGATAGCTTACAACTGAAATTCACCGCTTCCCCTGTCTTTTTCCTCTATTTTGGCGGCAATAAAGACATCTTTCAAAATATAGAGGGTGACAATGAAGAAGCCAGATATCAATAGGGGGGTGGCAAATTCCCATTGGAGTATTTTCAATAGACTGCCCATGATGATGGCCAAAGTGCCCAACACCATGGCGATGTTCCACCAGATTTGGGTAGCACTGTTCTTGGTCGTTCGGTCGATATCCATAAAATAGGCAGTTCCTTCCATGATAAACCAAGTGATGAAGGAAATGCCCGTAACGACCTGAAAGAAAAGTGTATAGGGAAAATCAAGTATTCTAAAAACACCATTCATGGTCCAAAAAATAACCAAGACCAATTTCACATAGTCAACAAAAATTTTGGGATTCTTTTGCCAAAAACGAAGGGTATATAAGATGGCGATGGCCGAAAAGGCAAAAATGATTACGGCCGGAGCAAAGTCCCATTGGAGTATTTTGGCTAAAATTCCCAACAAAAGTAATGACAGTACGATCCTTAAAGGCGTCGTTAAAATCTTTTTTGCGATTGACATGATCTTGCGTTTTACATTAAATGATGGCTTTTAAATTGGCACGGAGTCCTTCCATGATACCGATGATATTGTGCACGGTTTCTTTGAGGTAGTGCCGAATCAGAATATGGGGAATCCGAATGGTGGTAAATCCGTTCTTGTACGAATGCATGGCCTCCTCCAGATCGTTCATGGCCTGTTCATGGGTCATCATGTGGTATTCAGAATCTATTTCAATGTTCAGTTTCACCCTTGATATGGCGATATCTACCGATTTTTTACCGTCCCACCATTCCAGCATCGCTTTGATGCCTTCGGCCCTAAGTCCGTAATACAGTTGAATGGCTTCCAATGGGGTCTGGTTTTCTTCGATCAGTTTTTCCATACGTCCTTGATGTTGGGCACAGAGCTCTACGCCAAAAGTCTCCATGGAATTTCTGTGATCGAGATAACTGAGTTCTTTGTTACATTCTAAGCAGGTCATTGATTAAGTGCATTTTTAATTCCCGAATAAATCGGGTGGGGGATTTTTAAATTGGTTCGATTTGGGATAATTATAACCTAACAATTCTTGGATTATTATAAAGCCTCGATGAACGACACCCAGAATTTAGACGAACGACATTTTTTTAGATGAAATGCATTTTTTTGCTTTATCATGCAACACAACTTTTCGGGATATTTTCCGAAGTTCTGGCCTTAACCCCATATATTTACTTTCGTTCGACCATTTACACTTGTTATGTTCAAAAAGATGGGGCCAGGGGTACTGGTAGCAGCCGCCTTTATCGGACCGGGCACGGTCACCGCCTGCACTTTGGCCGGGGTCGGTTTCGGATATGCCCTTTTGTGGGCCATGATTTTCAGCATTGTGGCCACGCTCGTTTTGCAGGAAATGGCCGCTCGCTTGGGCGTGATTACCCAGAATGGCTTGGGAGATGTCATTAAAAATGAATTGCGGTCGCCATTGCTGCGCAAAATCATGGTCGGCATTATACTGGCAGCGATCCTAGTCGGCAACACCGCTTATGAAGGCGGAAATATAGGTGGGGCCACCTTGGGGCTGGAAGCCCTATTTGGAAGCGAACAAGGTTTTTGGTATCCCTTTATTATAGGGGGACTCGCCTTTTTACTCCTTTTTTTGGGGAATTACAAAGTCTTGGAAAAAGTATTTATGGGCCTTGTTTTGTTGATGAGCCTCTCTTTTTTGATTACGGCCTGCATTACCCGTCCAGACTTGGGGAGTATGCTTAAGGGAATGCTGGTTCCCAGTTTGCCCGAAGGCAGTATTCTTACAGTCATTGCCTTGATAGGAACCACCGTAGTGCCATACAATCTTTTTCTTCATGCCTCCCTGGTGCGTGAAAAATGGACATCTAAGGAGGATTTAAAATGGGCAAAATTGGATACGCTCATATCCATTTTGTTGGGAGGGTTGGTTTCAATGGCCATTATTATCGCGGCAGCGGCCATTCCCGCCCAGGGCGTTCAAAACGTGATGGACCTGGCAAAAGGCCTTGAACCGCTTTATGGAAAAGCGGCCCAATACTTTATGGGCATTGGATTGTTCGCGGCGGGGGTCACATCGGCCATTACGGCACCATTGGCGGCCGCCTATGTGGCCAACAGCTGTTTTGGATGGAAGGCTGGACTGAAAGACTTGAAATTTAAATCGGTATGGATGGGAATCCTCTTCCTTGGGGTTTTATCGATGTCTTTTGGCATCAAACCCATTGAAATCATCAAGTTTGCCCAAGTAGCCAATGGTTTGCTCTTGCCGGTCATTGCTGTTTTTCTTTTATGGGTCGTAAACCGTACCGCTGTCATGGGCGCCTACAAAAACAGCATCACCCAAAATGTTTTGGGTCTCTTCATCATCCTATTGACCCTGCTATTGGGCGTCAAAACCATTCATTCGGTTTGGTGAATTTCTTGATGCATCAACAGGCCAAACCAAGGTCTAATTGGCCTTATTCAAAAAGATTGGAAGAGAGATAACGATCGCCGCGGTCACAGATAATGGAAACCACTACGCCGCTATCAAGGCTTTCTGCCACACGCAGGGCCGCTACGGTGGCGCCACCGCTACTCATGCCCGCAAAAATACCTTCTTCCTTGGCCAAACGTTTGGCCATATCCTGAGACTCTTGTTGGCTTACTTCCAAAACTTGGTCGACTTTGCTGGAATCGAAAATTTTTGGGAGGTATTCCATGGGCCATTTTCTGATTCCAGGGATGCTTGAGCCATCGGTGGGCTGTACCCCAATAATCCGTATCTGCCCATGCTGCCCCTTCAAAAAGGTCGACGTGCCCATAATGGTGCCCGTAGTGCCCATGGAGGACACAAAATGGGTTACTTTCCCTTCGGTATCCCTCCAGATTTCCGGCCCCGTGGTTTGCAGATGGGCCTTCCAATTGTCATCATTTGCAAATTGATTGATCATGATGAACCCTTCGTTCCTCACTTTTGCCTCCGCGTAATCACGAGCGCCTTCAATGCCCACATCAGAGGGGGTCAAGGTAACTTTAGCGCCATAGGCCTTCATGGTCTGAACCCTTTCCTTGGTACTGTTTTCAGGCATGACCAGTTCAATGC
>JBATHI010000140.1:0-2601 GCA_049666645.1 Flavobacteriaceae bacterium
GCCCGGAACAGTTCAGTCCTTCGGCACTCGATACCCGACAATGGGCCAAGGTGGTCAAGGAAGCCGGGATGAAAGGCATCATCATCACTGCCAAACATCATGATGGATTTTGTCTTTGGCCCACAAAGACCACCGAACATTCCGTCAAAAATTCCCCCTGGAAAAACGGTCAGGGCGATGTGTTGAAAGATCTATCCGAGGCCTGCGCCGAATACGGACTCAAAATGGGGGTCTACCTATCGCCTTGGGACAGGAACCATGCCGAATACGGCAATCCTGGATATGTGAACGTTTTCCATGAACAGCTACGGGAACTGCTGACCGATTACGGAGAAATTTTCGAGGTCTGGTTCGATGGGGCCAATGGGGGCTCCGGCTATTACGGTGGTGCCAATGAAACCCGTACCATCGATAGCAAAACCTATTATCAGTGGGAAAAGGCAGTAGACCTTGTAAGGAAGCTACAGCCCAATGCGGTCATTTTCAGTGATGGCGGCCCCGATATCCGCTGGGTGGGCAACGAAGAAGGCTGGGCCAACGAAACCAATTGGAGCATTATGCGGAGAGATGAGATCTATCCGGGATGGCCCCGTTATGTTGAACTGCGTTCGGGACACATCGATGGCACCCACTGGCTTCCCGCAGAAGCGGATGTTTCCATAAGGCCCGGCTGGTATTACCATCCTAGGGAAGACCATCAGGTAAAGTCATTATCACAGTTGCTGAACATTTATTATAATGCCATAGGGCGCAATGCCGGTTTATTGCTGAACCTACCGGTAGACACCCGGGGCCTGGTACATGAAACCGATGTGCAACAATTGATGGCGCTACGGAAACAACTCAACCTCGACTTTGCGACGGACCTGGCGAAAGGTGCCACCTGTACGGCCAGTGAAGTACGGGGCAACAACGTCCAGTTTTCGCCGCAAAACGTCATTGATGACGACCCAAACACCTATTGGGCCCCCGAAAACGAAACCTCCACCGCGATGCTAACGATCGCCTTCGACCAACCCACCGAAGTCAATCGGGTGGTGCTCCAAGAGTATATTCCATTGGGCCAAAAGGTGCAGAATTTTATCCTTGAGGCCGAAATCGATGGGCGATGGAAAGAGATCGATGGTCAGACTACCATCGGCTATAAAAGAATACTGCGGTTTAACCCCCTTACGATTTCCAAGCTTAGGATAAACATTTTAAAATCAAAGGGGCCGCCCACCCTATCGGCCATCTCCATTTACCGTGCACCAACCCTTCTGGTCGAGCCCAAGGTATCCCGGAGCAAGGATGGGAGGGTAAAGATCCAGGTGCCCGACAAAACCGCCGTCATTTATTATACCATTGATGGCAGCGAACCAAACCCCAATTCCGCTCGCTATGAAAATCCTATTGTGGTTGTGAAGCCCACCACCATCAAGGCCATTGCATATGATACCAAGGAAAACCAACGTTCGCAAATGGTGAGTCGCGATTTTGATATTGCCAAAAAAGATTGGAAAATATTCGATGCCTCCAGTGGCAATCTGCAAGAGGCAGTGAAAATCATCGATGGCGATCCCGATACCTTTTGGGGCACGGACGAGGGATCGAGCGAACCCCAGGAAGTGGTGATCGATTTGGGAAAAACATATTCCCTAAAAGGATTTACCTACATGCCCAATCAAGATCGCTATCCGTTCGGCATTATCACGCAATATGAATTTTCGGTAAGCAATAACGGATTGAACTGGAAATTGGCCAAAAAGGGTGAATTTGCCAATATCGTGAACAGCCGGCTGGAACAGCGGGAAAACTTCAACCCGGTTAATGCACGGTACATCAAGCTCAAGGGCATCGCCGTCGACGGCGAAGACCTTAGGGCTTCCTTTGCCGAAATCGGTGTGCTGACGCGTTAGGGCACATCCGCCAGCTTTATTTTTGCCGACCTCATACATGGGTTTCCTGGCGGCCATCCAGCAGGTGGATGATCCTTTTGCCATAATCCGCATTTTTTTCGGAATGTGTCACCTGGATGATCGTCACCCCCTCTTCGTTCAATTGTTTAAACAAGTCCATAATTTGCTGCCCCTGTTTGGAGTTGAGGTTCCCTGTGGGCTCATCGGCGAGGATCAATTTGGGCTTTGAGATCAACGCCCGCGCAACGCCCACCAATTGTTGTTGGCCCCCGCTCAATTGTGTTGGAAATAGGTCTTTTTTTCCAACGATATTAAAACGATCCAGCATATCGGCAACCATCGCCTTTCGTTCCGATCCGCTGTGCTTTTTGTACAATAAGGGCATTTCGAGGTTTTCATATACGGTGAGCTCGTCGATGAGGTGGTAGGCCTGAAAAACAAACCCGATATATTGTTTGTACAGATTCGCCCGATGTTTCTCCTTAAGGGTATGGACAGATTCATCAAGAAAGTGATATTCCCCTTCATCAAAATGGTCCAACATGCCAATGACGTTGAGCAAGGTTGATTTTCCCGAACCCGAGGGGCCCATGATGGAAATGAATTCCCCCTCTTCGACCTTCAGATTAATGTCCTTTAGCAAAAAGACGCGTTGCCCTCCTTGTTGTACCCATTTAAAAATATTTTGTAACCGTAATAACAT
>JBATHI010000141.1:0-3750 GCA_049666645.1 Flavobacteriaceae bacterium
AGGCACAATAGGGTCCTCGGTACCATTCATTAACAATACCGCAACGGGTTTTTGAGGATTGCAATTGGAAATGTAGTCAACAGATATGGAGGCTGTTAGGATAGCACCGCCCCGAAAGACATCTGCACGATCACAAAGCAATCGAGACGACATAAATCCTCCATTTGACATGCCGGTGGTGAATATTCTGCTCGAGTCAATATTGTAGTTGTTTTTAAGGCGATTTATGATTTCTATGATAAAGCCTACGTCATCCACGCCTACATTTTCGGGCTTTATGCTTTCTGAGCGACCGTCGTTCCAGTTATGAGCGATTGCATCTGGGTACACCACTATAAGACCTTCCCGGTCGGCAATCTCGTTAAAACGTTGGTAGGTAAGGCGAGATGTACCCTTACCCGTTCCACCTCCGCCATGAAGATGAAATAGAATGGGTAAAGGGTTATTCATTTTGGCTTTTGGCGGGAAGTGCAGCCAATAGGTTCGTTCTCGTTCCTGCCAAGTCAAACTTTGAGGGATAAGATCCTGAATGGAATTTTCTGGATTAATGTCGGCCTTTGTTACAGCGGAATCCATGTTCATCAGAATAATCAGTGAGAGAAGGATGAATCTACTCATATTTAAATAATTTATGCTGGCTCTATATTTTTATTTCCTAAATAAACTACTATGTCTTGCAGGGCTTAAGAAGTTGAGGAATAAGAGCGTGTCACTTTTCCCCCGCTTCAAAAGTAAACTAATGGCCTATATTCTCGACTTGGCTGTCGCCCCCCATATCTTCATCCTCGCTGTTAACGTTATCACCGTAGGCCATAAGTGAAGCGGTGAGATCAGAAGTTCTTACCAAATTTTTTGGAAGCGATTTGTTATTTCAATTTTCGTGTTTTTAGGTCAAATTATTTCTCGGTCCGCCCGTAAGTTGTTCGTTCTCTGATTTGATATCCACTCCGTTTTGCAGGATTTTTTCAAACACCTCGGCAGCAGTTGCAACGACAATGGCAACAAAGGCAGTCACTATACACATAGCAAGAAAACCCGCTGGGTCGTCCTCTTTATCATGGAATATCCAAATGTATAGTCCCGCCGTCACAATTAGGATACTTAAAATAATTGCACAATGCCTTATACCCGTCATGGTCTTAACCGAATTTGGGGAGAATGCTTTATTTTGGGCGATATACCCAAGTAATTTGAACCCCTTATACAGCGCAACAAAAAAAGCGACCGAGGCTGCGTAGCCATACAAGATGAATGGGTCAAAGTAAATGCTGAACAAGTCTAAGTTTTCGGCCCTTCCCTCGATCAAGGGAAGCCGAATCAACAGGGCAAGAGCCACCAGGGCTATAAGCACGATGACTGCCTGAAGAAAGATGGTTGCACTTTGTTTCAAAATTTTAAAAGTTTCCTGGATATAATGCTAAAATTGTCAAAGCGGTTGCCGACAATGGTTAGATCATGCATCTTACGACCGATGGCTGGCATTATTGCATATGCAGTGATTGCGGTTCGTTGTTTCCTATTCAGAGTTATGTACATTAAGAATCAAATTTTGAAGGGTCCCATTGAATTCCAACAGGAAATAGTTCTGTCTTTCTTTTCCTCATTTCGGATGCAATTAAAGCATTTTGCCCGCCTTGTTCTTCAAGTTTTGAAATGATATTGAGGTAACTTTTCTCATCTCTGTTCTGGCTGAGTTTAAAAACATTCTCCATTTGCTCTGCTTTTATTTCAAAACCAACAATCGCAGGCATCATTTTATTTAAAAACTGGTCAGGAAGATTGTCGTAGAAAGTTAAGGATCGCTTATTTCCTTTTTCAAATTTCAGTGTCAATTTTCGCATAAACTGAATCAGTTCATCATTGGACATGAAGTTTATTGTTCCACCGATATGCACACTCATATAATTCCAAGTAGAACCAATTTGAGGATTGGTATACCAAGAAGCACTTACGTAACAACTCGGTCCGGTAAATACAAGCAATGCGTTCGGATTTTCATTGAAAGCCTTATGGTGGTCGGTGTTTCGCATAATATGTCCTTGCAGATACAGTTCACCATTTCTTTTTTCATATAAAATGGGTATCTGTGTCGCAACCTGTTTACCCGACAAGAAACTGCCTGTCATAAAAGCAAAGGGATTTTCTTCCATGAAATCCAAAATTGTTTGCTTGTCTTTTTCTTTGAAGTATGAAAAATTGTACATGCTGTTTTGATTTTCAGTTGTTGCCAGGTGTCATAATATCACAGCTAACGGTCCTGTTATTGAGCAGTTGCGTAGTGCCCCTCCGACGAGCGCAGCAAAAGGAAGGCAAAAGCACTTAACTTTGCAAGCATGAACTTAACTGAAAATCTATAAGTATTTTCAGAAGTAGGCGTGAACATGCAATTACTTTTAGCTATTTTAGGTGGCATTTTTTATTCAAATAATTTTTCCAAATTCAGATATTCCGTTTCGACAAAGAAAATGCTCCATTCCCCATATTCATAGTTCCCTAAATTCTCTGACCGGCTAAAAAAGAAGTATTTACCGTCTCTTGAAAATCTTGGACTGCTTTCCTCATCTTTTGAATTGACTAATTGTCCGATTGGCTTTGCTCTGCTCCAGCCATTATCCGTCTTTTTACAAATAAAAATATCTTCGCCACCTTTTCCGCCAGGTGCACCATAAGAATTGAAAACCAAATAATATCCATCAGGTGAGATTACTGCTGAATAAATCCAATATTTTTCATCGTCAAAAATGCCGTCTATCGCTTTTGGTGCAGAAAAAGTCTTTCCATCGAATTTCGTTTCATAAAGTTTTATACTTTTTGTGCCACGCATCATTGTTGTGAAATAAAAAGTTTCATTATCATTCGTGAAAAAGAAATTATTATTTGAGGATGGCCATTCCTCTTTTTCTATTTGAACTGCGTTAATAGGTTCGGGCAAAGCTTTTGGCTCACTCCAACCGCTGTCAGTTTTTTCCATCATCCAAATATTCATATCGAAATTTCCTTTATTCGGCTGGTTTGGAACCGGACGTTCTGAACCAAAGAAAAAGAACTTACCATTTGGAGTTATGTGTGCTGTTTCGTCTCTATCAGTTGAGAAATCACAAAGTTTTGGTGTTGTCCATTTGCCATTAATAAAATCACTCACATAAATCATTTGCTTTGCTTCTGGTGCTCTTCTGGAAAAGTAGGTTTTAAGTCCGTCAGTGGAAAAAGTCAATTCAAATTCGCTATTATCCGCTGTCGAAATTATACCTTTTGCAAAAGGAATTGGTTTTGAAACTATCTCTTTTGAGTATTGAATTTCTGGAATTTTCTTGTCGTTCTTACAACTTAAAAATGCGCAAAGCATAAGTATAAAAAGGATATTTATTTTTTTCACTCTGTTTGCTTTAAATGTTGCCCAAGGATCTCGTGTATGGTTTGCGCTGCCCTAAAACGAGTCACAGGTAATACAAAAAATTATTTGTTTTGAAGATAATGATTTTTTGGGTTGAAGACACGGCAAGGGTTATATACATCTCAAGTTTGCCATTCTTGACTTTTAAGGTTTAAATCAGAAAGAACAAAGGGCAGTCAAAAGGATTTTCAAGATTTTTCGGCTTTGGATCAAGTAGGGGGTAAGGAGGGTTTTTAGCCAAAAAAACCCTCTCATCAAGTTGAAAGGGTTTGTAGCGAGAGGGAGATTTGAACTCCCGACCTCAGGGTTATGAATCCTGCGCTCTAACCGACTGAGCTACCTCGCCATCGGTTTTT
>JBATHI010000142.1:0-2785 GCA_049666645.1 Flavobacteriaceae bacterium
GGTTTGTGGCGAACCCGATCAACAATTATGGCGTAAATGTCAATATAGGCGATTATGTGCATTTCGGGGAAACCTATCAAGGCGAGCAGGGACCATTGACAATGGACTACTACGTGTTAAGGGACAATCTAGAAAAGGCCCGGGAACAATTCAAACAGACGCCCATGATGATGGAGGCCTTCGAGCACTGGTTCGGGCCCTACCCTTTTTATGAAGATGGTTTTAAATTGGTGGAAGTACCCTATCTGGGGATGGAGCACCAAAGTTCGGTGACCTATGGCAATCAATATCAGAACGGCTACTTGGGCAGGGATCTCTCGGGCAGTGGCTGGGGTTTGAAATTTGATTTTATCATCATCCATGAGGCGGGTCACGAGTGGTTCGCCAACAATATCACCTATAAAGATATCGCCGACATGTGGGTACATGAAGGATTCACCTCCTATTCGGAAAATCTATATCTCGACTATCATTTCGGCAAAGCGGCCGCAGAGGAATATGTCATCGGGTTGCGCCGCAACATAGCCAATGATCGGCCCGTAATAGGGCGATACGGGGTGAACCAGGAAGGCAGTGGGGATATGTACTATAAAGGCAGTAACCTGCTGCATACCATGCGGCAGATTATAAACGATGATGAAAAATGGCGTCAGATACTACGCGGGTTGAACAAGGATTTTTACCACCAGACCGTCACCACCCAACAAATCGAAAACTACATCGGTGAAAAATCGGGATTGTACCTCTCCAAGGTCTTTGACCAATACCTCAGAACGACCATGGTCCCTGTTTTTGAATATCAAATAGGGGATGGCAACGTTCTCAAATACCGTTATACCGATGTGGTCGATGGCTTCGATATGCCGCTACGCGTTTATATCGATGGGGAAGCGCTATGGCTTTATCCAACCGCAACATGGAAAACGGAAAACGCCGACCCGAATGCCAGCACTTTTAAGGTAGACCTGAATTTTTATGTCGAAAAGAAAGAAATCAAATAATACCAAGAACAAAGTAAGGTTTTTGAGATGTTTGATCCATTATTGATTAGCATTGTCGGGTTGGATCTTTCAACTCAACGCCATTCATTACAGCTTACGTCCCGGTGTATAGGGTGCCCCGGCAGCTTCAAGGGCGGCTTCCAAGGTTGCGAGTCGATCTAAATAGTCGACCAGATCCCCTCTGAACGCATCATAATCGGCTTGGCCGATTTCGATGTCCCTAATTTGGGTTTCCGTTGGGTTTTGACGTGTTTCCCAATGGCCATAGGCCACGCCTCCCACCCGGGATTGAATGGAAGGCACCGTCGCTTCATTGAATCGTTGGCGAATCGGGTCGCCGTACAAACGTTCCCGTAGGCCCGAAAGACTTACCTCCAAAGCTTCCAACCCTTCAAAAAGTGAGGGGGGTGCTTTTGGGGTTTCCAGTAGGGCCGCCCTCATATGCTTTAAGCGATCGCCAGCTTCACCCATTTTTTTTCCGGCATTGGAAATCTGCCTTGAAAGCAAACTGGTTTTTTGTTGGAATTCGGCCACTGCACCGAAATCTGTCCCGGCAACCGTGTTCGCCACAGGTTTGACCGTGAACTCCCTTGCGGCTCCCTGAGACTGTAATTTTCCATTTTGGGCAATAAAAAGTTCCGCTGTATATTTTCCGGGGGCAGCCAAAGGGCCTTGGGCATCCCCGGCCCAAGGTGGTTTGAAATCGGGCTCGGTCAATTCGATGGGATCGGGCGCGGGAAGTCTCAAATCCCAATTCGTACGTTGCAATCCCCTCTTGGCCGTCCCTTTTACCCAGCGTATGGCACTGCCATTGGCATCACGCACCAAGAGCAATACCAAGGGTTCATTTTCATTTGCTTCTTCTTTCAGTCGCTCCCAACCCGGAAACGGAATGCTCAGATTCTTTTCCCGCAATGCTTTTTCGGAATCCTTGCGCTGCTCCTTTGAAGTCTTGGGCACGTCATGTAGATAATAAGTAAAAACAGCCCCGAAGGGTGGATTTTCCGTAACAAAACTTGTAGACCCTTGACCGGGCATTCCTTTGGCCTGCATGGGCACGCTGGGAACATACCACCAAGCGTCCCGAACCGAAAAAAGCGTGTTGCCCTTTTGATTGATCGCATTGCTGAGTTCCCTCAATGGGGCGTAATCATCCAATATATAAAAACCACGCCCAAAAGAAGCGCCCACCAAATCGTTGTCCCTCGGGTGCAATTCCAGGTCCCGGAAGGCGATGGTAGGCACCCCACCATCCAACTTTATCCAATTCAATCCCTTGTTCGGGGAAAAATAAATACCGTATTCGGTTCCGATAAAGAGCAGGTTTTCATTGACATGATCTTGTTTCAAAACCCAAACAATGGTACCGGAAGGCAAATCCCCCGAAATCGATTTCCAGGTGCTGCCCCGATCGGTGCTCATAAAAACATAAGGGCTGAAATCTCCAAACTTGTGGGCATCCACAACGGCAAAAAGCGTATTGGCATCATGGCGGGACGCCTCAATATCATTGATAAAGGAGCGTGCCCGTACATTGGGAAGTGCGCCGCCCCTATGCCAATTCTGGCCACCATCTTCGCTTACATGGATCAACCCATCATCCGAACCTGTGTAGAGCAGTCCTTCGACCTTTGGAGATTCCTCAATGGAGGTCAGGGTTGCATATTTCGACATGGCTCCCGTATCATATAAAGCGTCGGAGCTCCAAACCCTATTGTCCATGGTCTCCAAGTCGTAACGGTTCGTATTGGTCGTTAGATCCTTGCTTATGGGCACCCATGAAT
>JBATHI010000143.1:0-5082 GCA_049666645.1 Flavobacteriaceae bacterium
GGCATGGGCCCGGTCATTGTTCGTCCCGCCAAAATATTTTCGCCATTCGATATTTCCCGAGGCATCCAATTTGGTGCCCCAAAATTCCCCAACACCATGACGGGTCAGGGTATTTCCTTTTTCATTGAACCCATCGGCCCTTGCGGCGGTAACATCCAAAAAGCCAACGAAAAATAGGCCACCATCCAAGGTGCTGATGATATCATAGGAATGGTCATGTCCGGAAAATCCAAAACTCTTTTCCCACTGAAGTTTGCCCAAGGCATCCACCTTAACAATCCAATTGTCGTGGAAGCCCTCATTGTTGCTTGCGTCTCCATCACTGCTCATGGCGTAACCTGCAAGTGCGAAACCGCCGTCCTTGGTCTGTACCAAACTTTGGCCCCTGTCGTCCATACTCCCGCCATAGGCCCTGTTCCATTGTAAGTGGTCTCCGGCATCGAATTTTAACAACCAGTAATCATTCACGGTGGTGGTTCTTCCGGCCAAATCCCCGTCGGTGCTGTTGGAAAATCCCAAAACCGCATAACCCCCATCATCGGTGGCCACAATGGCCTGAGCCGTATCCTCGCCGCTTCCGCCAAAGTGATTTTCCAATACAAGTTCCCCCAAAAACCTTGACTCGGGTGTTGGGCCGACCGACTGGTGATCCAAATCCTTGGAACATGCGGCCAATAGTGCCAGAACGAAGCTTAACAGGACATGCTTCATCAGTTTGCTTTTTTAACCACGATGAGTCCCCTATTGATATCACTGATCACGATTTTGCCACTGGCAAAAAATGGATAAACGCTCCATACCCCTTCAAAGGCCGCATTGTCGGTTTCCGGATGGGTATCGAAAAACCCCTCTTCCACGATGTTTTTTTCAGTGATGCCCGAAATATCCAGCACGCGGATGCCCGCGGTGTAATTGGCAAGATAGTACTCGTTTCCATTGACATAACCGTTATGGTCGATCGCACTGGTCGCACCCAAATAGGTATCGTGCAGTACCGGATTATCAAGATCGGCCAAATCAAAAATCAAGGTTCTCGACTTAAAACCTAAATTTATCTCATCGAGTTCATCCCCTAAAATGAAATATTGCTGATCCTCGCTGAACCATCCCTGATGCGTATAGCCGATATTGGGGTAATTGATGGTGGAAATCTCGGTAGGGTTCAGTTTGTCGGTCACATCTACGATGACCACCCGATTTTCATTGGCCCCAATAAATATTTCCTTGCCCGCATGGTCGATATCTTGGCCCATATAACGAACTACCTGTGCATCGTGGGTATAACCATCAGCCCCGTACCCACCGGCGGCCAGGGGTGTTTTTGGATTTTGGATGTCGATGAAGTGTACGCCCCCGTTAAAAGCATCGTCCCGAGCTGTGCCAACGGCATACGCGAAACCGGTTGCTTCATTAATGACCACATTGTGGCAGTTTCCAAATCCCGTAAAGCGTGCATCGGCAGAAAAGGTAACGGGAGGGTTTTCCACATTGCGCAATTTGGTAAGATCGAATACCTGCATCCCATGGCCGTTGGCCTCGGAAACGATAAAGGCATGGTCTTGATAAACCTTGATATCGCGCCAAGAACTGGAGGTTGTTGCGGTAGGCAACTTGCCCAGGTAAATAAAGTTTTCATTGTCGGAAATATCGACAAATGCGGTGCCATTGTCGAGGCCCATCAACGCATATTCCTTTCCGCTGGCCGTATCCGTCCATCCCCAACTATCGTTGCCGGAGGAGGCATTGAATCCAGACAAGGAAATCGCTCCGACCAGATCGAAGCCATTACATGGATAGATCCCCGCCATGCCATCGATGCATGGCAACATCCCAGAGATTGGATTTCCAGGAGGGTTGTTTACCGGAGGATCGTCATTTACATCGATATCGGGCGCTTGTTCATTTTTGGAACAGGAGACCATACAGAAAAGACATGATATGATCCAAAACCATTTTTTCATAGCATTAAGTTTAGGGCTTCTTGCAGCGTAAAGATAAGGCTATTTGTGCAGATATTGTTCGCATGACGGGCTAGCGTTGCTACTTCGAGGAAGCAGTTCGGCCACTGTTACCTTCCCCTAATTATTGGCCTTTTACAGTTCGGATCTCGTTCCACAATGAATTTACGCTTATTTTTGCGCCATGTTGGAAGACAAGAAACAAGAAAGGACGTCCTTGGCCGCTTTGGGCGAATTTGGGTTGATCGAACATTTGACCAAAAACTTTTCAACCCTCCATCCATCGACTTTGAAATCGGTGGGGGATGATGCCGCTGTACTCGATTTTAAAGATAAAAAAGTGGTGCTGACCACCGATATGTTGGTGGAGGGCGTACATTTCGACCTCAGTTATATGCCGCTAAAGCACTTGGGGTACAAAGCCGTGGTCGCCAACCTTTCCGACATTTATGCCATGAATGCCGAAGCCACCCAGATCGTGGTATCGATCGCGGTTTCCAACCGATTTTCACTGGAAGCCCTTGAAGATCTATATGACGGGATTCGATTGGCCGCTAAGCGGTTCAAGGTAGATTTGGTCGGAGGGGATACCACCTCATCGAAAACAGGGCTGATCATCAGCATTACCGCCTTGGGCAATGCCAGTGCCGAAGAAATCGTTTATAGGGACGGGGCAAAAGCGAACGACCTTTTGGTAGTTTCCGGTGATTTGGGAGGCGCTTACATGGGGTTACAGGTTTTGGAGCGCGAAAAAGAAGTCTTCAAGGTGAATCCAGATAACCAACCCGATCTGGAGCCCTATAGTTATATCGTGGAAAGGCAGTTGAAGCCGGAAGCCAGAAAAGATATCGTTGAGCTCCTAAAAAAATTGGAGGTAAAGCCCACTGCGATGATCGACATCAGTGACGGACTTTCCTCCGAAATTCTTCATCTATGCAAGCAGAGCGCTGTGGGATGTAAGCTGTATGAGGATAAAATTCCTTTAGACCCCACGGTGATTACCGCCTGTGAGGAATTTCAAATCGATAGTACGCTAGTGGCCTTGAGCGGTGGGGAAGATTATGAATTGTTGTTTACCCTCGACCAACTTCAATATCCCAAAATTAAGGGAAATCCGCACCTTACGGTAATAGGCCACATGACCGACCCCTCGGAAGGCAGTGCTTTGGTGACCAGGGGCGGTAGGGAAATACCGTTGACCGCCCAAGGTTGGAACGCCTTCAGCACCTAGTGCAAAGCCTGTTTTGATTGGGATCCCGGAATTATCCGGAAAGGAAAAATCCCGAAAACCAAGGGCAATCCCTGCTAAACTGTTGTGGGGCATACGACAGTGAAGAATGAGGGTGCTTTCTTAATTTCCAGGATATTCCGTTAAATTCCGTTGGCCGTTAGGCGTTTCCGGAATTCGCTTGCCAAAGCATAATTAGGCCACTTGTTGTGCGGCCCTATGTCTTCTTTGATATATATCTTCCAGTGTTGCGTTAATGTCTTTCAATTCTGGCGTTAGTGTTGATAAGTTGCCATTGACATCTGTGGTCACCTGCTTTCCACAATGAATGCATTTGTATTCCTTGATGTGCTGGGTTACCTTTTTTGAAATGGAAAAATGATGTCCGAATAGGTTGCAAAAAACTTTTTTCATGGCAGTAGGTTTTAGGTTTGCATTTTGGCCTTTGGGAAAACCGCTTTGCAAAGGTTCAATGGTATTCCTGTGATCAGTCCGATTTGGAACCTTATCCTCCTTCCAACGCAAGCCGTCGAACATTTATTGGCACTGATAGTTGCTTTTTGCCATATTTTCGATGAACGACATCCTTTTCCAAAAAAACAGTGCAATATGTCCCCATGGTGGCTTTCTTTTTTAATGGGAATTTCCGTTATCTTACTGCCCTTAAGTCATATCTTGCCAACATGTCCCATAACAAGGAATCCTTAGTAACCGCCTTTGCCCTATTTTCACTTTTTTTCGGCGCAGGCAATTTAATTCTGCCTCCATTGCTCGGTTTTCAGGCAGGAAACCTCTGGTGGCTGGTTACCTTGGGTTTTTGTCTCTCGGCCGTACTGGTTCCCCTGCTGGGAATTTTGGCGCACGCCAAACTACAGGGCACCATATTCGACTTCGGTCAAAAAGTGTCCCCTGCCTTTAGTTTGGTGTATTCCATACTCGTCTATGCCATTGCCATTGCTTTGCCATCGCCGCGCACCGCAGCGGTTACCCACGAACTTGCCATAGCGCCCTTACTCGGCAGCAGCGCCTTGGCTACCAGTATCTGCTATTTTGTCTTGGTCTTTGTATTCGTGATGAACCGTTCCCGAATCCTGGATATCATTGGGAAGTTGCTCACCCCGGTGATCATCATCATCTTGTTGATCGTGATCGGCATCGCCATGGGCTCACATGACTTTATTTTCGGGGCCGTACAGTTCAATAATGCATTTTCGGATGGCATTCTGGAAGGGTATCAAACCTTCGATGCCATTGGGGCCGTGGTCGTTGGCGGAGTTATTATTATCTCAGTGAACCTCAAGAAGAAGGAAGCTTCCTATGAAGAAAAAAAATCGTTGATCCTCCGTGCCGGTTGGATTGCGGGATTTGGCTTGTTTTTGGTATATGCGGGACTTATTCTCACCGGGGCCTTGATGCACGGTGAATTTGAAGCTTCAATTTCCCGCACTGCCCTATTGAGTGGTATTGGCGCCAAGACTCTGGGTGTGTCGGCCAATATTCTTTTTAGCCTCTTGGTGAGTCTGGCCTGTTTTACAACCGCAGTTGGCATCGTTGCGGGAACGGCCGACTTCTGCAAGTACCTTTTCGGGGATTCACAGAGGGCCTTCATTGTTACCGCCGTGTTGTGCTGTTTCTTGGGTATCATGGTCGGACAATTCAACGTGGCCTATATCATCGCGGTGGCACTTCCCGCACTGATGTTCATTTATCCGATTACCATCGTATTGATAATTCTGAACGTACTGCCGCAACAATATGCCACCGTCAAGACTTTTAGGGCAGTGGTGATCACGACCATTATTTTCAGTGTTCCGGATTTTCTTGGCAGTATCGGTTGGGGAGATTTGATCGCAGCATGGCAACCCTTTATCCCTTTAAGTAAATTTAGCCTGGGTT
>JBATHI010000144.1:0-10946 GCA_049666645.1 Flavobacteriaceae bacterium
CAATTGGCGGTTCATGAACAAAAAGACCCGCTGTTGATCTACAAATTCGAAGCCTTTGAACTCTTCAAGGAAATGATCGATAAGGTGAACAAAGAAGTGATCTCCTTCTTGTTCAAGGGCGAACTGCCCAGTGCCAACCCGGGGGAAATACATGAGGCAAGAAATATGGCCCGTGCCAAGGAAAACATACAGACCAGCAAAGCCGAAATACCCAACAGCGACGAACTGGCGGCCAGAAACCGTGCTGCGGGACAAACCCAAGGCCAGCGCACACAGGTCACGGAAACCATTGTACGGGATCAACCTAAAATTGGCCGAAACGAACGGGTGACCATCAAAAATGTCATGTCAGGTGAAAGCAAAACCCTAAAATATAAACAGGCCGAACCCTTGATCGATAAAGGGGACTGGGTCTTGACGGAACATTGAACATCATAGACCCATCATGCCATAAGGCGGCCCTTCCAGGCCGCCTTTTTTATTTCCGCGATCCCTGTCCCAGTGCAAAAACAAAAATTATAATTTACTACCTTTAGGGAAAGCAACCCATACCACGTATGACCTCTTCCAGAAGAAAATTCCTGACCTCCATCAGTATGTTGGCGGCCAGCACAGCCCTACCCCTTCATGCATTTGACTTTGGTACTTCAAAAAAGTTGAAAATTGCGCTTATAGGAACAGGTATCAGAGGCATCACTTTTTGGGGAAAACGCTTGATGGAAGAATATTCCGATATCCTTGAATTTGTTGGCATTTGCGACATCAATCCAAGTCGGGTCGAGTATGGAAAAATGTATATTGGCGCCGCTTGTCCCACATTTACCGATTTCGAAAAAATGGTCACCGCCACACGACCCGACCTGGTGATCGTGACCACCAAAGATTCAACACACCACGAATTCATTATAAAGGGATTGGAAATGGGATGCGACGTGCTCACCGAAAAACCGCTTACCACGGAGGCAATGAAGTGCCAGGCCATTTTGGAAGCGGAAAAAAAATCGGAAAAGAACCTGATCGTGGGCTTCAATTACCGATGGACCCCCTATGCGACCAAAGTCAAGGAACTCCTGATGGAAAAAACCATTGGAAAATTGGTCTCGGTCGATTTCCATTGGTATCTGAACACCTATCACGGCGCCTCCTATTTTAGGAGGTGGCATGGCCAAATGGCCAGTAGTGGATCGCTATGGGTACACAAGGCCACCCACCATTTCGACCTTTTGAATTGGTGGATCGATTCGGAGCCGGAGGAAGTATTCGCCTATGGCGATTTGGAATTCTATGGAAAAAATGGCCCTTTCAGGGGCAACAACTGCAGAAGCTGTGACCATAAGGCAAAATGTGATTTTTACTGGGACATCATGGCCGACGAACAATCGAAAAAACTGTATGTAGACCATGAGCATGCCGATGGTTACATCAGGGACAACTGTTTGTTCAGGGAAGAAATCGACATTTATGATAAGATGTCGGCCCAGGTAAAATATGCAAACAATACCGTGCTCAATTATTCGCTCACCACCTACTCGCCGCTTGAGGGCTGGCGCGCCGCATTCAACGGTACGGATGGCCGGATGGAAGCTTGGATGGACATCCCTTATAACAAAGAGGTATCCCTGGGCCAGGCCGACCTGCATGCCCAAGAAATGAACCAGGGCAACCATGAGGTCTTCGACATAGAGCCCATTATCATACACAAACTCTGGAAAGATTTCGAAAAGGTGAACGTACTCACGGAAAGAAGTGGCCATGGCGGCGGCGACGGGCGCTTACAGGACAAGATTTTCAAAGCCTCCGACAGCATCGATGAATTTGGCCGCAGCGCCGGGGTTCGTGATGGTGCCATGTCGTGTTTGATCGGGATAGCTGCCTGCAAGAGCATCGAAACCGGGCAGGCCATAAAAATCGACTCGCTAACCGACCTCAAGCCTCAGGCCAAACGTTCATGAAAAACCCGTGACATTGGCACTTCGTTCAAATCGAATGGATCTCTGGGCACCCATAATCGGCGAAAAACCGCCGAACTTCACCATGGATTTCAGAAATATGCGCCATTTTAATTGGAATTTTTACCAAAACATATTTAGCTTTACATCATTAAACGCCATCAATTCGTGGTAGCAACCCATACTGATGTAATCTTTTAATACATTGCCCATCATGCAACAGAAAAGCAAATTGGAAGAACGGTTGAGGGACAAAGCGCGTTTGATCTTGAAAGTCAATTACTTCACCTCCATATTTGCCCTGCTTTTCGGAGTGCTTTGCCTCTTTGTTCTTGGCATTACAAAAGTGATTCCTTATGTGTTTTTCGCTTTTGGTGTTTTAAATTTGGCCAATACGTTTTTGTACCGTTCCCATAAAAACCTGACCCTTACCTATAACATCGTTTCGATCATGACCCTTGCAGGGGCAATCATCATAACCTTGTACAGCGGGGGCATCAACAGTCCGTTTATTTTTGTCCTCGCCTTGATCGTGGTGGCAGGCTATATCACTACCAAGGCGTATGGTTCGCTATATCTCAACCTCAACCTGTTGATCATTGTTTTGATATACTCCCAAAGCATAGCCGAATTCAGTTTTGTGACCAATGTGGTACCCGAACAATCGAAAAATCTTTTTGCCCTATTAAGTGTGCTGTTCTCGGTATACCTGCTCGGGGGTGTTTTTGGCAAGAATTTATTGCACGCCCACCATAACCTCTACAAGACCAAGGACCAACTGGAGGTAAAAATCATGGAGAAGGAAACCTTGCTCAAGGAGGTCCACCATAGGGTGAAGAACAACTTACAGACCGTATCGAGCCTGTTGAGCCTACAAGCCAGGAACAATGAGGATCCCAAGGTAAAAGAGCTTTTGAAAAGCAGCCAAAACAGGGTCATTTCAATGGCCATGGTGCACGAAATGCTCTATATGCGAGAAGACATCTCCAAAGTACAGTACAAAACCTATGTACAGGACCTCGCCGAATACCTGGTGCGATCGATCAAGGGCACCAGTAGCAATATCTCGCTCGACATCGATATTCCCGATCTTAAATTGAACATCGACACTGCGATACCATTGGGCCTCTTGATCAATGAAGCGGTGACCAATGCGCTCAAATACGGCATAGTCGACGACAGCAAGGGCGAGATTTTCATCAAACTCCGCAGGGGCGAGGACAACGAATACGTGCTCAACATAGGGGACGATGGCATAGGCTTTTCAGAAGCCACCAATCATAAGAACAGCAAATCATTGGGCCTAAAACTGATCCATAACCTGGCTCGTCAATTACAAGGTTCGATCATGCGCGACCTTTCCAAAAAAGGTACCCATTACATAGTAAAGTTCAGGGAAATCAGGGAGCAGATACCCAGCCTGGTTTGATCTTTTGCTGTTTTTCTTTCAAAAACAAAGGGTGAAACCCATCATATCCGCATAGAATATGGCTTGTTTATGAAATTCACAAAAATAAAGGCAGGCACAACTTTATGCGAGGACATTTTTAAGTAAATCCCTATATTTAAAGCAAAATCAAAAAAATTCTTAATGCTCAAAAACCTACTCCTGTTTACGCTGTGCTTTTCAATTCAAATCCATGCACAGGATTATTTCTTTAAAAAATTCGAGCCCTTTAACGACCAAGTACCTCCGCCCGAAGCCTTTTTGGGCTATGGCATAGGGGAACGGCATACCCGACACGATTTGATCGTTGCCTATTTTGAGAAATTGGCCGAGGTCTCCGACCGCGTGCAGATCAACTATTATGGCAAAACACATGAAGGCCGCAAATTGGTGATGCTCACCATCACCACCCCAGAGCACCTCAAGAATCTGGAATCCCTAAAAGAACAGCATTTGGCTTTCACCGACCCCAAAGCAACGGTGTCGAATTACGGGGAGTTGCCCATCTTTATCAATCTGGCCTATAACGTTCATGGCAATGAACCATCGAGTTCCGAGGCCGCGCTTCTTTCCGCATATACCTTTGCTGCTTCCGACAATCCGGAAATACTGAAGTATTTGCAAAATGCCGTGATTTTCATCGATCCTGCCATCAATCCCGATGGCCGCGACCGTCACACCCAATGGGCAAACAGCTATCAAGGTTCGCCATTGGTTGCCGATCCACAAGATGCCGAGCACAACGAATATTGGCCCGGTGGCCGTACCAACCACTACTGGTTCGATTTAAACCGGGATTGGCTTTTGGCCGTGAACCCCGAAAGTCAGGGGAAATTGAAATGGTATCACGAATGGTACCCCAATGTGGTAACCGACTTTCATGAGATGGGCAGCCAAAGCACTTACTTTTTTGAACCGATGAAGACCAACGGTTCGCTAAACCCCATCATGCCAAAAGAAAATTACATCGATCTCAACAACCTTTTCGGCAGCTATTATGCCAAGGCTTTGGACAATATTGGGTCACTTTATTTCACCAAAGAGGTTTTCGACGGCACCTATCCTGGATACGGTTCCTCATACCCCGATTTACAAGGCGGGCTCGGAATATTGTTCGAACAGGCCAGCTCAAGGGGGCATAAACAAACGACCGACTTTGGGGAAATCACCTTTCCCTTTACGATCCGAAACCAATATACCTCGAGCATTACCACCGTTAAGGCAGCAGTGGAAAACAAAGCCCAAATGCGGAAATACCAACAAGATTTCTTCAAAAGTGCCTTAACCGATGCCGCCAAGGGCAAGGTGAAAGGATACGTATTCGGAGATGCCCATGACGCCAACCGCACCAAGGCCTTTATCGAAAAGTTATTGTTGCACCAAATTGAGTTGTATCGATCGGGCGGCAATTTCGTGGTGCCTACACAACAACCGCAACACCGAATGGTGCAGACCATGTTCGAAACGTATAGCCAATACCGGGATAGCGTTTATTACGATGCCTCGGCCTGGTCGGTCGCCAATTTTTACAACATGAAATACCGGGCGGTCAACAATCTTGACCTGGGATCGAAAGTAACCAATACCGATGATTTGGTGAAAGTGGCCCCGGTACAGTCTTCGGAATATGCCTACCTCATCGACTGGAACGATTACAATGCCCCTGCGGTATTGAACTACTTACAGGAAAACGAATTGGTACTTTCTTCTGCCTTTAAACCGTTCACCGTGAACCTTGGCGTAATGAAGCAAAATTTTGACTACGGCACCCTGGTGCTTCCGGTTAGCCTGCAGAAAAAGTCGGCACAGGAAGTCTATGCCCTACTGCAAAAGGCACAACAGCGATTTCAGGTACCCATATACGGCATCGATACGGGCTACAATGTGGGCGGTGTTGATCTCGGCAGCCGGTTCGTCATGGCTTTGAAACCGCCAAAAGCGGTCATGATCATCGGTAACGGTACCAGCTCCTATGAGGCTGGGGAAGTTTGGCACTTGCTCGACACACGGGTTCATATGCCAATTACCAAGATACCACTTCGCAATTTTGACCGTGCCGATCTGGATGATTATAATACCATGGTCATGGTATCGGGTAGGTATGCCCTCAGCCAAAAACAACAAGACAAAATCAAGGATTGGGTGGGCAAGGGCAATACCCTGATCACCATTGGAACGGCCAGTAAATGGGTTATCGAAAAGAAACTGGTCAAAGAGGGCCTCACCGGCAAAGAAAAAGATTCGGTTAAAACAGACAGCACCAAAATCGCAGTACGCAGGCCCTATGTAGATGCTGAGGAAAATATTGGCAAGGAAAGTGTAGGCGGCGTGATCCTAAGGGCAGATCTGGATCTTACACATCCCCTCGCCTTCGGATACCACGATTTATCGATCCCCGTCTATAAAAACAACGAGGTATGGTTGATGCCAAGCAAAAATGATTATGCTACTGTGGCCAAATATGCCAAAAACCCACACATCGATGGTTTTCTAACCAAAAAAAATATGGAAGAGTACCTCAAACCGTCGGGTTCCCTTTTGGTGAGCAAGCTCGGCGAAGGCAGGGTAGTGTTATTTGCCGATAATCCCAATTTCAGGGGCTCCTGGTATGGAACCAACCGTTTGTTCCTCAACGCCCTCTTTTTGGGCGAACATATCGAAGTGCCGGAGTAATGCCGCAGATCAAACCATAGTGGGTCGCGTCAAATGGCAATTGCCCCTTCCACATGTGGCGTGGGGGTGTACTTCAACCAATACCAAGTTGCGCTATGAACAAAGAAAATCAATTGGAACAAAACATAACATTCAGACCGAAAAACAAAATAGCCAACCCTATGAAAAAAATTCTGATCACTCTGGCCTTTTTCATCTCTGGCCTTTCGCCAATCTCGGCCCAATCGCTCAACGGTGATGGCCCGCACAGTCAATTGATCATCCGCGGGGTAATGCTCGTCAATGGCAATGGCGCCCCACCACAGGGTCCGATCGATATCGTGGTGGAGGACAACCTGATCAAGGACATTCAGGTGGTAGGCTACCCCGGTGTTAAAATCGATGAATCGAAAAGACCCAAACTCAAAGCTGGCGGAAAAGAACTCGATTGCAGCGGCATGTACCTGATGCCGGGCTTTATCGATATGCACACCCATATCGGAGGGGAAGCGCAAGGGGCAAGTCCAGAATATGTCTTTAAACTTTGGATGGCACATGGGGTCACCACGGTAAGGGAAGTGGGGGGACCCGGGGTGGAATGGACGTTGGACTTAAAAAAGAAAAGTGCGAATCGTGAAATAGTGGCACCCCGAATCATTACGCATACCTTTTTTGGCACGGGCAGTACCACCCCGATCAGCACCCCGGAAATGGCCCGTGCCTGGGTGAGGGAAAATGCAAAAAAAGGAGCGGATGGCATTAAATTTTTAGGGGCATCGCCAGAAATCATGACCGCCGCACTGGACGAAAACAAAAAATTGGGACTCCGCTCATCCTGCCACCATGCCCAACTCGACGTGGCACGATGGAATGTGCTACACTCCGCCAGGGCGGGACTGACCAGCATGGAACATTGGTACGGACTTCCAGAAGCATTGTTCGAAGACCGCACGGTGCAGGACTATCCGCTCGATTACAACTATGCCAATGAGCAGAATAGGTTTGAATTTGCGGGAAGGCTATGGGCACAGGCGGCCAAACCCTATTCGGAGCATTGGAACAAGGTGATGGACGAACTGCTGTCGCTCGACTTCACCTTAGATCCCACCTTCAATATTTATGAGGCCAGCCGTGACCTTCAAGGGGCACGCCGAGCCGAATGGCATGAAGATTATACAATGCCCTCCCTTTGGGAATTCTACCAGCCCAGCAAAATTTCCCATGGCTCATATTGGCACGATTGGGGCACCGAACAAGAAGTGGCCTGGCGAGAAAACTATAAGCTGTGGATGACCTTCATCAACGAGTATAAAAACCGTGGCGGTCGCGTTACCACGGGATCCGATTCAGGATTTATATTTCAATTGTACGGCTTTGCCTATATCAGGGAACTGGAACTGTTGCGTGAGGCCGGATTTCATCCACTCGAAGTGATTCGTGCCGCTACCCTCAATGGCGCCGAAGCTCTGGGCATGGACGATAAACTGGGCACGGTGGCCATCGGTAAATTGGCCGATTTTGTGGTGGTCGAAGAAAACCCCCTTCAAAATTTGAAAGTACTCTATGGCACGGGTGCCATTAGGCTCACCGAAGACAATGAAGTGGTACGTGTAGGCGGGGTGAAATATACCATTAAAGACGGTATTGTTTATGACGCCAAGGCATTATTGAAATCGGCAAAGGAGATGGTAGATGCCGAAAAACAAAAAACCAACTACAAGATTTTACAGCCGGGCGTAAAAGGATAACGGCCTAAATGCAATATGCGTGATGGTGCCGGTTCTTATGCTTGGAAGCGTCTTTTATTTAAACCTAAAAGGGTGATTGGCGTCCCGCATTTTTCGTTGGCAATTCCAAGGGTCTTAGAACGCCTTTGGTCCTAGGGAAAAGAGATGCGTGCGTAACGATAAGGGCAATGCTGATGATAAGTGCGACTAAAATCATAACGATGTAGGTTTTTGATGGGTTTGGGTGTTGAAGGCGTATTTCTTAAGCCATTTTGGCTTTGTTGTCATTGGTACTGAACGAAAGGGCATTTTTCACCCTGGCATTTTTAGATCGGTACAACCGAACTAGGCCGTCTTCGGGCTGCGTTGAAATTTCTTTTTTATCATGAGCACGATCAGTGCCAAGATCCAGAACAATACCCATTTTAACAGTGTGAACTTTACCATGGCTTGTGGGGTTTTGTGCCATTGCCGAAGCGCCGACGGTGAATATTACGATCAAGGTGATTAAAGCTTTCATTTGCAACATTTGGGTTACATAAAGATAACCGCGAAGTGCCGCTGTACATGGCAAACCATCGCCCAATGGCACTATTTTTCGATGGTTGAAAAAATTACCGATGAAGCGTAAAGTTTCCTCGATATTGGCATTGTCATCGCAATGCGACTTATCGAAGTAAAGCGTATTTTATCCTATGGATTTTAAAGATTGGTGATCATTGCCGTCGGTACGATCGTAAAGGAATCCGATATTTCACTATATTTATTTGGGTCATTTCAACAGTTCCACCAGGCTCAACGGGATAGCCGAAACCCGGACCAAGTAGGCATTTAACCAACTATTACCCATGCATACCACAAAACTTCCCTTTGCCCAACACCACATTTTGAAAGTAGTGTTGGTATTGGCACTTTTGCTCCAAGGCTGTCAGCAGCAGATCAAAGAAATGCCGGTCGAACAAATTACCTTGCCCGTCAAAGAAACCGTGGAGTACTTTAGCCTGCGCCCGGAGACCGAAAAGGCCTATGGCTATACCCACGCCGTTAAAATCGGAAACGATATTAAAATATCCGGCGCCGTAAGCATGGACGATGCGGGCGCACCGACGGCCACCGGAGATCTTTTGCAACAAATGAAAAACTGTTATGCGGATCTCGATCAGATCTTAAAACATTTTGGATGTACCTTCGAAGATGTGGTGGTCGAAAATGTCTTTACCACCGACATGCCCAAATTTTTGGAACTTTCGGGGTATCGCAATGAAATTTACTCCAAGCAATTCCCGACAGGTTCCTGGTTGGGCGTCAAGGAACTGGCATTGCCGGAGTTCATGATCGAAATAGAATTGGAAGTCTACAAGGCAGAATAACTTAAATACAAACAGTTTGAAAAATTGGTATGCCATTTTCATGGTCGGTTGCGCGATCGCCACAAGTGGCTGTAAACAAGATGCCCGTAAGCAGATCGAGCAATCCGCAGTAGAACCCTCGGTATCGAATACATATCTTCCCGAGGCTTTTGGATTGGATGAACGCATTTCCTTGATCAGGACCAAGGAGGCCGAATTTCAGAACATGATCGAAAGGCATGCGCAGTCGGAACATATCCCCGGGGTGGTCTTTGGATTGGTAGTCGACGACCAATTGGTGGCAACGGCGACAACAGGGCTCCTGGATGTGGAGCAAAAGCGCCCTGCGACCCTCACATCGGCATTTCGCATCGCTTCGATGACCAAAAGTTTTACCGCAATGGCCATCCTTAAATTAAGGGATGAAGGCAAATTATCATTGACCGATCCCGTGGAAAAATATATTCCCGAAATGGCAAGGCTTACCTATCCGACCAGCGACAGTCCTATCATCGATATCGAAAACCTGCTTTCCATGACTGCTGGCTTTCCAGAAGACAATCCCTGGGGTGACCGCCAATTGGACAAACCCGACCAGATGCTGATCGATTTGGTCTCAGAAGGGATTTCTTTTTCGAACGTACCTTCCATGGATTTTGAATACAGTAACACAGCCTATGCGCTCTTGGGCCACCTGGTTACAAAAATTTCGGGGCAACCCTTTCAGCAATATATCACCGAGCACCTATTGAACCCTTTGAAGATGACGCATACCTATTGGGAAGTGGACAAGGTGCCCCCGGCAGATCTGGCTTTGGGTTATCGATGGGAAGATGGTACCTGGAAACTCGAGCCCATACTGCATGACGGCTCTTTTGGGGCCATGGGCGGTTTGATCACCACAATCGAAGATTTCACCAAGTATGTCAGCTTTCATCTTTCCGCCTGGCCGCCCCGTAGTACGGAAGAAGTAGGGCCGGTGAAAAGAAGTACCCTGCGCGAGATGCATACCCCACGGTACAGCAGACTTTTTGGTGAAGCGAAAGACTGGAACGAGGATAACTGTCCGATCATGGTAGGCTATGGCTTCGGCCTTGGCATCCAAAAAAACTGCAAGGGAATCACTTCGGTAAGCCATGGCGGGGCCTTGCCCGGATTCGGAAGCAATTATGTGTTCTATCCCGATTACGGGATCGGGCTCATGGCCTTTGGCAACCTTACCTATACCTCTCCTTGGCCGCTGCGTGACTTGGCCAAAATACTGTTCGACACGCTTGGCTTACAGCCCCGCAAACTCCCTATATCGGATATCTTGTCCCATCGGCAACAACAGCTTGCCGAAATGATCACCACATGGGAGAGTAAGCTTGAATCCAAAATATTGGCGGAAAATTTTTACCTTGATGAATCGCGCGAGCATCGGAGGGCCAAAATCGAGGCGTTGTTACAGGAAGCAGGCCCCATTCTAAGTACCGATCCCATTGTCCCAGAAAATCAACTGAGAGGCACTTTTAGGATGAAAACCGAAAAAGGGGTGTTGCGCGTTTACTTTACCTTGACCCCGGAAATCGACCCGAAAGTGCAAGATCTTGAGGTTGAATTTATTGCCCAGGAGACTAAATAATAGGCTGAATTTCTTGTATCGGGCTAAAATAAAAGGCTTTACCTAAAATTAAAACCATTCTGTAACCATGAATTTGGAGAAGTACCATCTGATCCCGGCCATAGCCTTATCGATGATGCACTGTGGAGATGGCAAAAAAAGCCAGGTTGGAACTGAACCCCAACTTGAGGATTATGCCATTGTCTACAACGTACTCAT